>JBEPVC010000083.1:0-8153 GCA_041691235.1 Chitinophagaceae bacterium | reverse complement strand
TCTTTTATTTTTTTATCGTTTTGGTCATCCCACATTTTTCGCTATTAAAATTTTGCTATCTTTTTTTAAAATTTTTTGTAACTGTTGTCTTGCCTTAGAAAGGTTGGATTTTGAAGTACCGATCGAGATGCCTAACTGATTGGCTATTTCTTCATGGCTAAACCCATCTATTATAAAAAGGTTTAAAACTGTTCTATATGCAGGAGAGAGATCCTGGATTGCCCGGATGATTTCATCATAAGAAATCATATCAAATGCATTTTCCTCTTCTGCGGGCAAATATATCAGCGATGTTTCTATCTCACCTGAAAAATAATGTTTGTTATATTTTCTGCAATGGTCAATAGCTGTATAAATCAATATTTTTCTTATCCAACCCTTGAACGAATTCATTTCATCAGCATACGAAGGTTTATAACGGTGTATTTCTTTAAAAATTTTTAGAAACCCATCATTAAAGATTTCGATAGAATCTTCCTTTCGTTTTGCATACCGATCACATATGGACATGCCGTAGCTGTAGAAAGAGTTGTAGATTTTTTTTTGACTCTCCCTTTCGTTCAAGGTACACCCCCTGATATGTAAGTTTAATTCATTTGCAGATAACAAGTGCATTCGTTTCTACTTTAACAATCGCAATTGTGTAAGAAATGGTTGCCTCACTAAATTAAATTTTTTTTGGCACTTGGTGGCGGGTTTTATTTTGGCGGCGATATATTCAATTTACTTGACTAGCAGGCCGGTTACAATTGCTATTGCAATGCTCAATAAAGTGCCGATTACCAGGTATTCTGTTTTTATTTCGGGGCGGTCTTTTTCGTTGAACCGGATAATTCCTTTTGCCGCAACTAATAAGCCTATTGCTGAGTATTGACTATATAAAACAAAAATTAAAATTATTATTCTTTCCACAATTCCGATCCATTTGCCAGCATTGGCAAGGCTTTCAGAATCAATAATATTTTCCCGCCAGTGACTGGTCATTTTTCCAATTAATATTCCGGCAGGCATTGTGAGAAATACAACAGCAGTAGCCATTTTCCAAAATGCTCCATTTATGCCTAAATCCTGCAGGCTCGTTTGTATATTGTCCCAGTAAAAAAAAGTAAACAGCCAGCAACCAAAAATAACGACCATGTGTAAAAGCTGATCAACAACGAAAATGGTTAAGTTATCTTTTTGATACGACTTCCACCCGTCAATTAAAATGTGAGATACCGTTATGATCAATGCTATGAGCCAATATTGCCATCCGATAAATATCCACGCCAATATGCCTGTCAGTAATCCGTGTAAGTATAGTTCTGGTGCAGCGAAATGATTTAGCTTTCTTTTTTGAATCCATTTAGTTGGCTGCAAAATAAAATCCGTTAATAAATGCGATAAGAGTAGTTTGATTAACCATAGCGTTGATTCTTCCATAAATTGTTATAACAGGTTAATAAAAAGTTTATAGTCTTCTATTAAATTATTTATTTCAGGCCACTTTGCAGATTGTGCGTGTTTGTTTATTGTAGGCTGAGATTTTTTCAATGCCTTTGCTGTTTCCTTTTGATTTCTCTCCATCAGTAATTCAAATATTACTGCTGCCTGTTTTGAAGTTAACAAAGCAAACAATGAGTCTGCATAGTTAGCCACTACTTTCAATCCTAAATTTATAGAATCATTGTTGGATTGTATGAGCAACCGCTTGCCTGATTTACTCATTTCATCAAATGTTCTTCCTGATAATAAAAACGCTTCACCGGTAGCAGTTTCTAAATTTCTGACAGGTTTGGTAACGCTTCCAATCCCAATGCTTGCCCGTATATCAGCAAGCGGTAAAGAAGATTCAGTGGTTATCCGCTTTGCTGCTGCTCTCATTTGCAACACAATTTTTAAAGCATCTTTCGGCTCGGCTATATATACCTGGAAACTGTCGCCCCTGTAAAACATGTATTGATGCGGCTTTAAGACAGAAGATAAAGTGTTCAATAGTTTTTTTTCCTCCGGTTTTTTTAATCGGGTGGAGTTAACTATATCTCCTGTAATTATTGCGCCTGCGGCCATTTAAATAAATTTATCCAAATATAGTTTATTTAGGCTAATTATCTAAAATATAGTGTAATAAGGCTATTTTTTTAAAATATAGGCTAATAAGGCTATTTTATTAAATTATAGACTAAATGTACTATTCTATGTTAATGGTCAAATTACGCACCTGCAAAATTTTGCGGAAATAAAATAAAGTAAATTAATTTCGACTAACTGCATTCTTCTATATCTATTGTTGATTCATTAAATTTTTTGTTATGAAAAAATATTTTAGCCTTCTTGTTTTCTTCTTCCCCGTTTTGGTTTTTGCACAACAACCATTCAATGGCATCGATGTAAATCTTGGGAATATTTATCGCCTGTCTGATGCGCAGAGCCGATCTATCAGTCCTGAAAATTTTACCGGCGAGAAAGGAAAAGGCGGAATGGCAACAAAAGGTACGGGCTCTAATGCTTCAAAAAATTTAGGACAAGGGTGGAAGGTTAGTCCGAGTGTAGTTATAAAATCAAAAACTACGTTTACCATTGCTGAAATAAATGGCCCCGGATCTATCTCACATATCTGGATGACACCTACAGGCAACTGGCGCTATTCGATTTTGCGTTTTTATTGGGATGATGAAAAAGAACCTTCGGTAGAAGTTCCGGTTGGAGATTTTTTTTGCATGGGCTGGGGACAATATGCAAATGTGCAATCCCTTCCTGTTACAGTAAACCCTGGCAGCGCATTTAATTGTTACTGGCCAATGCCATTTAGAAAAAAATGCAGAATAACAATGGAAAATATTGCCGATGAAAATATGGTGTTGTATTACCAGGTTGACTATGTACTTGCAAAAGTGCCTGATGATGCAGCTTATTTTCATGCACAATTTCATCGCGTAAATCCCTTGCCTCTTAAAAAAGATTATGTGATTGTTGACAGCATTTATGGCAAAGGGCAATATGTTGGAACCTATCTTGCATACGGATCATATAAAAATGGCTGGTGGGGCGAAGGAGAAATAAAATTCTTTATGGATGGAGATACGCAATGGCCAACAATAAACGGAACAGGCACTGAAGATTATTTTTGCGGCTCTTATGATTTCGATACAAGAAAGAAAAATGCTGCCGGAACTGAAGAATCATCGGCCTACACAGAATTTTCAAATGCTTACACAGGTTTGCCGCAGGTAATTGGCGGCGACGGGCATTACAATGTTGCGCAACGATTTGGCTTATACCGCTGGCATATAAAAGATCCCATACGTTTTGAAAAAGATTTAAAAGTAACTATCCAGGATCTTGGATGGCACCAGGATGGAACATATATGCCGCTGCAGGATGATATTGCCTCTGTTGCATTCTGGTATCAAACAGAACCGCATCGCCCCTTTGCACCATTACCAACAAGAGATGAGTTGGAACGGTGATTTCGATTAACCTTAACAGTTATATTTATTACGGATAAGATAAATCAACTCACGAAATTTTACAGGAACTAACCGGTCACATTCAACTTCTTCGGTTCATCTCAAAAAATAAAAATTTTTGTTTAATTATAAAAAATAATTCTAATTTCGCATCCGCAATGTTTGAATGCCTTATTCAAACAGCGCAACAAACAAAATTATTTTTTATGAAATCCTAAGCCGGGCTTAGAATTCATTTGATTCAAGCTCTTCAATCTTTTTAATTGCAGTTGCATTTCATGCCTGCATATTTCATTTTATTTTATAATCTTTATTGTCAACAATCATGACGACTTATACAAACGATAAGAGTATCAGGGGCATCTTCAACTTTATTAAAGAAGCCTTATCAAATAAACAACAGGATTTTACTACAGGGAGCATTCGTAAAGCAATTTTTCTTTTGGCTATACCGATGATCCTGGAAATGTGCATGGAAAGTGTATTTGCAGTAGTAGACATTTTCTTTGTCGGTAAATTGGGATCTAATGCAACTGCAACAGTAGGCCTTACAGAATCAGTTCTTGCTATTGTTTACTCCATTGCTTTTGGCTTAAGCATGGCGGCAACTGCCTTGGTTGCAAGAAGGGTAGGGGAAAAAAATTATGATGGCGGCGCGAAAGCCGGCGCGCAATCAATAATGATTGCGCTTACCATATCAGTTTTAATAAGCCTCGCGGGTGTCTTCTTTGCGAAAGATGTTTTAAGGCTTATGGGGGCCACAGAAGAAATTGCACATAACGGTTACATCTATACGAAAATTATGCTGACGGGTAACATTGTTATCATGCTGCTTTTTTTGTTGAATGGAATTTTTAGGGGAGCGGGCAACGCATCCATTGCAATGAAAAGCTTATGGGTCGCTAATATCTGCAATATTATTTTATGTCCCTTGCTTATTCACCAATTTGGATTGAAGGGCGCTGCAATGGCTACTACTACCGGCCGCGGCATTGGCGTGTGTTACCAGTTGTGGCATTTGCTAAAAGGAAAAGGAATTATAAAAATTCACCTGAATCATTTTTTACCCAATAAAGAAGTGATAAAAAATCTATTGAATGTTGCAACAACAGCGACTCTTCAATTTTTGATTGGCTCTGCGAGCTGGATTGCAATGGCAAGAATTATGACAGGGTTTGGAAGCGATGCCGTTGCAGGTTATACCATTGCAATAAGATGGATTGTATTTTTTATTTTACCGGCATTTGGTTTAAGCAATGCGGCTGCAACATTAGTTGGTCAGAATCTTGGAGCGAAACAACCTTTACGTGCGGAGCAATCTGTTTGGAAAACGGCAAAGTATAATGCAATCTTTATGGGGTTTGTTTCATTATTATTTTTAGTAGCTGCTGAATTTTTTGTTGGAATAATAACAACAGAACCTGCGGTTGCAGAAATTTCTGTCCTTGCTTTGCGAATCGTAAGCCTTGGATATATATTTTATGGAATAGGCATGGTAATGATGAATGCCTTTAATGGAGCGGGTGATAGCCGAACGCCCACATGGGTAAATTTATTTTGGTTCTGGATTTTTCAAATTCCTCTTGCGTACCTGGTATCTGTTGTATTAGGCTGGGGGCCAAAAGGTGTTTTTATTTCAATAGTTGTGACAGAAACCTGTATTACTATTACCAGTATGATTTTGTTTAAAAGAGGAAAATGGAAGCTTGTGAAGATTTAAAAAAAAATCATGCGGGAAAATGTTAGCTGACGCCATCAACTACAATCATCTTTGTGGTTGATGAGCGTTGGCGCATTGATTTTGCTTTAGCATATTCAGTAGAATTCCACCATTCTTTAGCGCGTGCTACTGACTCAAATTCCAATAAAACAATTCTGCCATAATCCCAATTGCCTTCCAACACTTCAACAGGGCCACCGCGTACAATAAATTTTCCGTCATAAGCAGCAATGGCTGCAGGTGTCAGCTTTTTATATTCTTCGTATTCTACAGGATCGGTAATCTTTACATCAACTATTACATATGCGGGCATATCTATTAGAATTTTTTTTCAAAACTAAAAACGTTTCTATCATTAGTGATTTGGCCGCCGTAATTACACAATGAAATTCCATTTGTGTGTGTCTTTAATTACTCCTGTGCGAATTAATTCTAGTTGCTGTTTTAATTTATTCATTACGCTCTCTTCGCTATATCCTGGCAGATTATAGTCAACTCCATTAATTTGAATAGTTTTAATGGGTGCTACCACAGCTGCAGTTCCTGCACCAAATGCTTCGCTGATTGTTTTATCAGCAAAAGCTTTTTCCAGTTCATAAATTGAAACCGGCCGCTCTTCGGTTTTATAACCAAGATTATTTGCAAGAGTTAATAAAGAATCTCTCGTGATTCCGTCAAGTATTGAATCAGACAGAGGCGGAGTAACCAACGCGCCATTTATCACAAACATTACATTCATCATTCCTGATTCTTCAATAAACGCATTATCTTTTCCACCTGTCCATAATACCTGGTCGTAGCCTTGAGCTTTTGCGAGTTGAGTAGGATAAAATGCGCCACCGTAATTGCCACCGCATTTTGCAAAACCTGTTCCGCCTTTTGCTGCCCGTATATATTCTGTTTCTACTTTTACTTTTATAGGATTAGAATATACCGAAGCAACAGGTCCGGTGAATGTTACAAAACGATATTCATCAGAAACCTTTACGCCAAATTTTGCTTCGCTCGCATACATAAAGGGGCGAACGTACAATGCGCTTCCTTTTTGAGACGGAACCCATGCCTTGTCTGTTTCAATTAATCTTATTAATCCGTCCATGAAAAATTCTTTCGGAAGCACTGTCATGCACATTCTTTCAAGTGACTTTACAAAGCGTTCATAGTGCTTTGCCAGCCTGAAAATATTAATGCGGCCATCTTCCAGCCTGAATACTTTCATTCCTTCAAAAACGGTTTGCCCGTAGTGTAAAGCCAGCGTTGATGGGCTTAAAGACAGATTTGAATACGGTAATATTTGCGGCGTTTGCCATTCACCGTTAGCATAGTCACACATAAGCATGTGATCAGAAATATACCTTCCAAATTCAAGATTATTGAAGTCAACTTCATTAATTTTAGAGTGAGGCGTTCTTCGTACAGGTATTTCCGTTATCTCATCCCTGGATTTAGTCGTGAACCCCACATCGTTACTTATTTTCATACTGCAAATTTTACTTATAAAATCCTAAACCATTATTTTTTATTTTAACAAAGAGATGTTTCTGTTACTTCAACCGGTAAGGCCATTACATGGTATTCAAAAGTTTGAGTTCCTATTGTAAAATGATGATCGGCTATTTTTTTAAATCCATTCTTTTCATAGAAACGAATGCCAACCTCATTGGTCACATGTGTATCAAGCCACAGGTAATCAGCCCGCGTTTTTTGTGCCAGCAAAATTGTTTTTTGCATTAACGCACTGCCTGCGCCACTTCCGTGATGCGAAGGCAAAACATACAACTTTTGTAATTCCACTTGCACAAAGCATTTTATGTTTTCGTTTAACGAATGCTTTTTTATTTTAGCGAAACCAACAGGCTTACCGCTTAGCAACGCTACAAGATAAATGTTATTTTCTTTTCGAATACTTGCAGTAAGCTTGGCAATATCATAAGTATACGCAAGATAATCCTCGAGTTCATCTTTTTTTCTAAATAAATATCCAAACGCCTTGGTAAAAGATTGCTTGCCGATAGTTGCAATATCTTCAGCATTTGAAGCATTGGCAGTAACAATTTGTAAAGACATACACTATGATTTAAGTTCTAAATAATTATTTTTTTGAAGCGGAACCGTTTCTTCAATGTCAATTTCCATTTTTACGTTTGCTCTTTTATAAACATTTTTCTCAACAGGCAAATGCCTGAATCCTAATTTCTCATATAATTTTATTGCGCCGTCATTTTTTGTGTTAGAATAAAGAATTATTTTTTTTGCTCCTAATTTTTTTGCTTTTTCAAAACTTGCATAACTTATGGCTTCTGCAATTCCTCTTCTTCTGAAATTCTCATCAACAGCCATCTTTGTAAATTCATAAGTGCTGCTATCAATTTTCTTCAAAGCAACTGTTCCGGCAACTTCTCCATTATACAATGCCATAAGAATTGCGCCACCATGTTTCAAAATAGCATCTTCAGGATTAGTTAATACATACTCATCTACAGGTTCCATAACGAAATATTCTTCTATCCATTGCCTGTTTAATTTTTCAAAATAAGGCTGATGTTTTTTTTGATAGTCTATAATACATACCGGGTTCATATTTTTTGCTTTTTAAATTCACGGTTAACGAGATATACGCCACTCAAAACTATAAGTGTTCCAACTATCATGCTCGCATTCATTTTTTCCTGCAATAGCAGCCATCCGAGAGCAACAGCAACAATCGGATTGATGTATGCATATATTGAAACTAATGTTGGCGGTAAGTTGGTAATAGCGATAACGTAAGCAGAATAGGCAAGCAACGATCCAAAAAAAATTAAATATAATAATGCATACCATGTTGCATGACCCGTTGTCGCAAGATTTACATATTTACCTGAGCTAAAACAAATCACTAACATTACAGAGCCCGCAATCAGCATTTGAAGGCCCACGTTAAATAAAATATCAATTGATATTTTTTGTTTCGCTGTATAAACTGTTCCGAAAGACCATGCAAG
>JBEPVC010000082.1:0-8193 GCA_041691235.1 Chitinophagaceae bacterium | reverse complement strand
GAGCATTTATAAACTGGAAATTCCCTTTTTCTTCTTTCAAAAATTCTTCATCTGCGGGCCCAATTTCAAAAACGATATCGGCAAATTTACCCCGGCCTCCCGTTTGCTTCTTAAGCACCTCGCGATGTTCAATAGTTTGTTTGAACGCTTCTTTATACGCAACTTGTGGCGCTCCCTGGTTTATCTCTACCTTAAATTCCCGCTTCATCCTGTCTATAATGATTTCCAGGTGCAATTCGCCCATTCCACTTAAAATTGTCTGGCCGGTTTCTTCGTCGGTTCTTACACGCAACGTGGGATCTTCTTCTACAAGTTTTGCAATTGCCATACCCATCTTATCAACATCTGCCTGTGTTTTCGGCTCGATTGCTATACTGATAACAGGTTCAGGAAATGTCATCGCTTCCAAAACAATTGGATCATCTTCATTACAAAGCGTGTCGCCTGTTTTAATATCTTTGAACCCAACGGCTGCACCTATATCTCCTGCCTCAATAAAATCCACCGGATTCTGTTTGTTTGCGTGCATTTGCATAATACGGCTTATACGTTCTTTTTTACCTGTTCGGGTATTAAGCACATACGAACCGGAATCCAAACGACCACTATACGCTCTGAAGAATGCGAGCCTGCCGACAAAAGGATCGGTCATAATTTTAAAAGCCAAAGCACTAAATGGTTCCTTTGGATCAGAATGTCGAATCAACTCCTCACCATTATCAGGATTTGTTCCTTTAATGGCTTCAATATCCAATGGGCCAGGAAGGTACCGAACAATTGCGTCGAGGGCAGTTTGTACTCCTTTATTTTTAAACGAGGAACCACACATCATTGGAATAATAGAAATGTCTATGGTCGCTTTACGAATAGCAGCATGTATTTCATCTTCTGTAATCGTATTAGGATCGTCGAAAAATTTCTCCAAAAGAGCGTGATCATAATCGGCAACGGCCTCAATTAAATGTTGCCGCCATTCATTTACCTCTTCCATCATATCTTCCGGAATAGGCACTTCTTTATATGTCATGCCCTGCGTAGCATCATCCCAAACCATTCCCTTCATGGTGATAAGATCAACCACACCCTTAAAGTTATCTTCGGCACCGATGGGCAATTGTAAAGGCACAGCCTTGGCGCCAAGCATTTCTTTTACCTGTTTAACAACATTTAAAAAATCCGCGCCAGCTCTATCCATTTTGTTCACAAAACCAATGCGAGGCACCTTATATCTATTCGCCTGGCGCCATACAGTTTCGCTTTGAGGCTCTACACCACTCACTGCACAAAATAATGCAAGCAAGCCATCCAGCACACGCAATGAACGCTCTACCTCAACGGTAAAGTCCACGTGACCTGGAGTATCAATAATGTTGAATTTATATAACTTGGTCTCAGGAGTTTTTACTCCCTGAACAGTTGGAAAATTCCAGAAACAGGTTGTCGCTGCTGAAGTAATAGTAATACCACGCTCCTGCTCCTGTGCCATCCAGTCCATGGTTGCAGCACCGTCATGTACTTCACCAATTTTATGATTTACGCCGGTGTAGTACAGAATGCGCTCTGTAGTTGTAGTTTTGCCTGCATCAATATGAGCAGCAATACCAAAGTTTCTTTGAAATCTTAAATCGGCCATTGCCTTGTTTATTTATTGTTATTAAAATTTTTTATTTGCGTGTAAAAACCAAATGAATTTAATTGTCTGTTCGTAATTCACTTTTTGGAGGCGCAAAGTTACAAATAATATGCGTAAAATCTAGAGATTATTGCACCATATTTCTATTTGGGGAACATCTAACATTAATACATTAATGGAATAAAAAAATAATTGCGTAATGCCCACAATAAAAAAACCTTCTTACAGGTGAAGAAGGTTAAAATATTATCTGTGTTATCTTTTAAATTCTAAAATGGGCAAAAGCTTTGTTTGCATCTGCCATGCGGTGTGTATCTTCTTTCTTTTTAAATGCTGCACCTTCGCCTTTACTCGCCGCAACAATTTCGTTGGCAAGTTTTTCAGACATGCTACGCCCGTTTCTATCGCGGCTATATTTTATTAGCCATTTAATACTTAAAGATGTTTTCCGATCTGCACGTACTTCAGCAGGAATCTGAAATGTTGCACCACCAATCCGACGACTCTTAACCTCTACACCAGGCGTTACATTTGCTAACGCTCTTTTCCAAACCTCATATCCGTTTTCTCCGGTAATTTTAGTAACCTTTTCAAGAGCATTGTAAAAAATACTATAGGCGCCGCTTTTTTTCCCTTGCCACATTAAATTATTTACAAAGCGTGTAACCAGTTTATCTTGAAACCTGGGATCAGGCGCGAGAGGAAGTTTTTTTGCTTGTGCTTTACGCATTTCTATTATTTATTAACTAAAACAATTATTTTTTTGCTTTTTCTTTCTTGGTTCCGTACTTCGAACGGCTTTGCTTGCGGTCTTTCACACCAGCAGTATCAAGACTGCCCCGAATAATGTGATATCTAACTCCAGGCAGATCTTTTACTCTTCCACCGCGGATAAGAACTATCGAGTGTTCCTGCAGATTATGACCTTCACCTGGAATATAAGCAATTACCTCAATTTTATTAGTAAGCCTTACTTTCGCAACTTTTCTCAGGGCTGAGTTTGGCTTTTTAGGCGTTGTGGTGTACACTCTCGTGCATACTCCCCTGCGCTGCGGGCAGCTGTCAAGTGCCCTTGACTTACTTTTTGCCCGAATAATTGTTCTTCCTTTTCTTACTAATTGTTGAATTGTAGGCATTACTTTACCCTATTTTTTTTGGACGGCAAAGGTAAGTGTAGGTTTGTGAAATACCAAAATTATTTGAATGCAAGAATGTTACCTACAATCTAATCTCTAAAAGCGTTTTCAAAATCAACCTGACTTTTAATTTTTACTTTATTTGGGTTTGTTACTTGTTCACTTAACTATTAAAACGATGGGCAGAATCATATCCTTAAATTTGCTATGGGCAACGCGAGAAGACAAAACACAAAAATGAGTATAGACAACTTACAATTACCAGGATTTTTACATGAGTTAATGTTCAAGAAAAATTTATTGTATTTAGAAGCGATGAACCATTCTTCTCAAAAAAGTGAAATCGACTTTTTAGGCGGAAATGAAAAAAAAATTATTTTTTTAGTTAACGATAGTCAAAGTAAATTTTTAGCAGATAAAGAACTGGCTTTTCTATCAGGACTTTTAACGGCTTGCCACCTAACTATGGCTGATATTGCTCTTGTAAACTTTTTTTGGAACAGAACAATTAATTATGATGAACTAACTAACAAATTGCAATCAAAAAAAATATTAGTATTTGATATACCTGCAGCGGATTTAGGCCTTCCTTTTACAATCCCTTTTTTTCAGGTGCAAAATTTCCAGGATCAGTCTTACCTGTTGAGTCCGGCGGTTAGTCAAATACAAAATAACCTGGAATTGAAAAAGCAATTATGGGAAAGTCTTCAGAAAATTTTTATGATTCAAACCAAAAAATGAACTTAATTTTTGCGACCAATAATATTAATAAAGTAAGAGAAGTAAAAAGTTTACTGGATGAGAACTTCAATATATTATCTCTTTCTGAAGTCAAAATAGACATTGATATTCCTGAGCCTTTTGATACCCTGGAAAAAAATGCAGTTATAAAAGCTGAAACTATATTTAAACTGAAGAAAATTAATTGTTTTTCTGAAGATACGGGTCTGGAAGTTGCTGCACTAAATGGAGAACCTGGTGTAAAAAGCGCCCGGTATGCCGATGATGATAGATCTTTTAAAAGCAATATTGAGAAATTGCTTGATAATTTGAAAAATGTGACAAATAGACAAGCCCAATTTCGAACCGTTGTATGTTTAATTTACGAGGCAAAATATAATATTTTTGAAGGTATATGCAAAGGCACTATTATTGCAGAAAGACGGGGAACTTATGGCTTTGGCTATGATTCTGTATTTATTCCGGAAGGTGCAGATAAAACTTTTGCAGAAATGTCCTTGAAAGAAAAAAATACCTTCAGTCACCGGAAGAAAGCGATAGGAAAATTAATACTTTATTTAAAAGACGTTGGATAATATTCGAGATTAAACATTAATAAGAAAATTGAGCGAGCAAAGCAACCATACCCTACCAGAGAGCGACTTAATACAAGGATGCATTAAAGGAAACAGGCAAATGCAGGAAATTCTTTACAAAAGATTCAACGCCAAAATGTACGGAGTTTGCCTGCGTTATTCCGGGAATGTAGAGGATGCAAATGATTTATTACAGGAAGGATTTATTAAAGTTTTCAAAAATCTTGAAAAGTTTAGGGGTGAGGGATCGTTTGAAGGATGGATAAGAAGAATTTTTGTAAATACATCTATTGAACATTTTAGAAAAAAAGTTAAGTTGTATAATGTATCAGAAGTTCAGGAAAATACCATTGAAGATACTGAACTGAATGTGCTTGACACGTTAGCTGAAAAAGATCTTATAATTTTAATAAATGAGTTGTCGCCGGGATATAAAACTGTATTTAACATGCACGTAGTCGAAGGGTATTCGCACAAAGAAATTGCAGACATACTGGGAATAAACGAGGGCACCAGTAAATCGCAGCTTGCAAGAGCAAAAGGAGTTTTGAAAAAATCATTGGGAAAAATAGCAGATAAAACAAACATTGATCCTATAAAATAAAAGCCATGCAGGATTTTAAACAGAAGTTATATAACTATGAATCGAAGCCGCCTGCTGAAATATGGAATAACATTACCATAGAGCTTGATGGCACGGACAAAAAAATTTTACAGATATCAAAGTACAGAAAACGATCTAAATTTATTTTTTACGGTTTAACTGCAGCGGCGGCTCTTCTCATAATTTTTTTCATTTCTATAGTTTTTAATAAGACCGGAAGATTAAAGGAAAATGGATCAGAGAATATCACATCCCAAAAAATAAAAGATTCTTTAATTCTGAATAACAAAATTCTGGAAGCAATTATCAACTCGTCAAAAGACACCGCTAACCTGGTTGCATTAAATTATGAAAACTCGCTTCCCAAGGTAAAAAAATATATCACCATTGCGGGACCAGAAGGCCAGCCTGTAAAAATTTCGCCAAAAGTAGCAACGTTGATAGAGTCAGCTGATAACGAGTTTCCACCAAAAGCTGTATGGAAGAAAAAAATTGAAAAATGGAAACAAATCATGCTTAGCAGCACGTTGTCTCCTACATCAACAAATCTCCTTGATATAGTTCAAATCACAGCCGACAATGAATAAGCCAGTATTCTCTTATGCCAAGAATAAAAATTGATTTGCCTGAAAAAATTGTTGGAGTATTTACAATTCCCTTACGAATAACAGATATCAACTATGGAAGTCATGTTGGAAACAATTCTTTTGTGGAAATCATTCATGAATCCCGTGTGCAATTTCTTAAACAAAATGGTTTTACAGAACTTGATGTAGCCGGCTCTTCGTTAATAATGAGTGAACTTGCATTGGAATTTATAAATGAATCTTTTTACGATGATTTGCTTGATGTAAAAATATTTGTTGGCGAAATTTCACGGGTGAGTTTTGAACTTTTTTATTCTGTTTCTACTTGCAGAAATAATAACGAGATTCTTTTGACAAAAGCAAAGACAGGAATGGTCTGTTTCAATTACAAAGAAAAAAAAGTTGAGGCAATTCCTGCAGAGCTAAAAAATATTCTCACTGCTTAGTATCATTCCAAATCTTCCAGCTTTCTCCGGCCTGTATTCGTAGCATGTCTTCACCATTGTTTATCACGGCACCTTTTTCTTCTGCCTTAGCAAGAAATATCGTCTTAGATGGGTTGTAAATCAAATCAAAAAAATAGTGATCTGCCGTAATATATTCATAAGGAATTTGCGGATAATCGTGTACGTTAGGGAACATTCCCAAAGGTGTGGTATTTATTACAACGGTATATTCGTGCAAAGTAGATCTGGATAAAGAATTATAAGAAATTATACTGTTCGCATTTTCATTTTTTCTACTTACAAATAAAAAATCAATGCCCGATTTTTTGAGAACGTAAGCCACAGCCTTGGAAGATCCTCCTGTTCCAAGTATTAATGCTTTTGTATTATGAGTGCGCAGAAATGGCGTAAAGGATTGCTCAAACCCGGTGACATCAGTATTGAATCCATTCCAGTTTCCATTTTGTATTTTAATACAATTACAGGCATTTATTTCTTCGCATTCTTTTGAAGCCTTATCAAGAAATTTAATAATCCCGGATTTATAGGGAATAGTAACATTTAATCCGCAAAGGAGCGGATTATTTTTAAGGCTGCCGATTTCTTTATCAAGATTTTCTATTTGGAAATTGAGATACTTACAGTTTTCAATATTTTCTTTCCTGAATTTTTCGGAGAAATACTTTTGCGAGAAGGAATGGGTTAAAGGATTTCCAATCAAGCCATAAATTTTCATTATGCCTTTTCTTTATTAAGATATAAATGAAAAGTATCGCCTCTTAATCCGATGCGCATAGCTTCTAACGGAATAACTTCAGAAGGAGCAATATTTCCAAGATTAACATTACAGTCTATAAGCTCAAGAAAATAAAGCTGCTGAGCTTTTTGAGGCGCTTCCCAAATTATTTGCTCGTGTGGTATTTGGGTAAGTATTTCCTGCACCAATCCCTCTCTTACTTCGCCGGTACCACGATATATTCCAACATTTCCTGATTCACGGGCTTCCGCAATCACATACGACGAACCAGCCTCTAATTCAGCTTTCATTAATTCAATCCATTTGTATGGTGGAATTATATGAGCAGCATCCTTACTTCCCACTTCGCTAAGCACGGTTCCGTATTTTGTAAGCTTCTCAATATAGCCGCACTTTTCTGCATGGGGAATGTTTATAGAACCATCACTCACTTCCATAAATTTTATATTGAATTGTTTACAGATGCTGATGTAATCATTAAACTGATTCCTTATTAAAAACGCTTCAAATAATGTTCCGCCAAAATACACAGGTATATCAAATGACTGGTAGAGATCAATTTTTTCTTTAAGATTTGGCGTTACGAAAGCTGTTCCAAAACCGAGCTTTATAATATCAATGTGAGGATGAGCAGCGCTTAAAAAATTGCGGGCTTCCTCCAAACTTAAGCCCTTATCCATAATCATGGTTAACCCATACTTTCTTGGTTTGGTAACCCTTTCAGGAATTTGAGAGAGATTAAAATTCATAATTTTTCTTTGAGATGTGCCAAAGATAGTTTTGTAATTCCAATAATTCAAAACATGAATGATTGGAAATTATTTTCTTCTTTTTGAATTTTTATTTTTGTAAGCAGCTATTAATTCAACTATTGACTGATGTTGAAGTAAAGAAGGATTTAGTTCGACAAATTGTTTTATTAGCCCGGGCGATTTTTGCATTCCAAACTCTAGCTGCAATAAAGCTTCTTTAGATTTACCGAGGGCAAAAAATATTGCAGATTTATAAAAATAAAACAGGGGTTTATAGTTGGTATTCTTTTGAGCGTTATAAACCTGCTCAAGGGCCTCTTCAAGATAATCTGCATCATAAAGACATTTAATTAATTCCTTCCATCCATTAGCATTCTTTGGACGTGCTTTTATAAAATTAGAAAAGTGTATAACCGCATCTTTTATTCTATTTAATTTTATATAACATTTAGCCAGCGCAAAATGATAATCAGGCTGAGACTTATTTATGCGCATTGCATTTTCAATATTCTTGACGGCGCTCTCCCAGTGACCTTCGCTCATATAGGTGCCGGCTATTTTAAAATATAAATGACTATCTGTAGAATTTAGATGAGAAGCTTTTCTATAATGAAATCTTGCCTGTGCCTGATTTTTTAATTTTTCATAACAGTGGCCCAAGGCTTCATAAATAACTTCTTCAGGCATTGAAAGCTCTAAAACTTTTTGCAACACGTCTATTGCCTCGCGATACTTATGCAGGCGCAGATAAGCATCGCCCATGTTGCGGTAAGCATAATCAAATTTTTCATCAATAGCGATTGCATATTGGTAAGCATCTATTGATTTCTCGTATAATTTTAAACCTTGAAAAGCTGCCCCAAGGTTAAACCAGGCGAGCTGAGTGTATGGAAATTCGTCGATTATCTTCTGATGCAATTTTATGCTTTCTTCATTTCGACCTGTATAATCAGTCCAAAAAC
>JBEPVC010000081.1:0-8250 GCA_041691235.1 Chitinophagaceae bacterium | reverse complement strand
TTCAATACTTTCATTGATGTATATGCGGCAGATAATTTTAATAATGGAGAATATGCACCTAAGCGTGATGGTGAGTATGCGCCGGGTAAAGGAAATCCTTCTGATGAAATAATCCCGTTGCTTAAAGATGCTAATGCGCCTACTATGATGGATCGTGCCGATGAATTTACAGAGAAGTACCGCCATCCTGTCGAATATTTTAAACCTGCATTGGGATTGGTTTTATTAAGAGAAGTTATTTTAGGTCATGACAGGTTCGATTATGCTTTTAAAAAATATATTGAGCGATGGGCTTACAAACATCCTTCGCTCGACGATTTTTTTAGAACAATGGATAATGAGGCGGGAGAAAGTCTTACATGGTTTTGGCGTGAATGGTTTTGTAATAACTGGCAGCTCGATTTGGCAATTCAATCTGTTTCTTATAAAAATAATGATGCGAAAAACGGTGTTGATATTTCAATTATAAATTTGCAAAAAATGGCAATGCCTGCAACTGTAGAAATTATTTTAGAAGATGGTACCAAACAAAATATTGAATTGCCTGTCGAAACATGGATGCAGAGTAATCAACATACTATTCATTTGGAGACAACGAAAACTTTGCAGTCTGTTATCATAGATCCAAAACCCCTGCTACCAGATAGTAACAGGGACAATAATGTGTGGAAGAAATAAATTTATTTGCAGATTTTTAATTTCTTTTTTCGTACGCCGGTGTTGCAGGTACTTTATATCCTTTATCTTTTAAAAGTGTTTTAATTTCTTCAATTCCTTTTTCTAACTGTGGATCTATTCCTTTTGACATTAGGCCGAGATCTTCATCAACCTGAATATCGGGATCTACCCCATGGCCTTCTTTAAACCATGTTCCGTCTGGATTATACATTCTGAATGATGGTGCTGTTATAATTCCTCCATCAATTAAATTGGGCACGCCACTTATACCAATCAATCCGCCCCATGTTCTGTTTCCTATTAATGGGCCTAAACCTTTTTTGCGGAAATAATCAGGGAAAGCGTCACCACCCGAACCGCTCCAGCCATTGATGAGCATAACCTTCGGACCGAAGTTAGCATACGGTGGCCATGGGTTACTTGCTCCATCGCGAATAGCCCAATATGCTAGAGGTGTACGATTAAGCACTTCAATAAACCTGTCTGGTATTTGTCCGCCGCTATTGAATCGTTCATCAATTACGAGCGCTTTTTTATCCCATTGAGCATTAAACTGTCTTATCAATTCATTCTGTCCGTCAATGCCGGTACTTGGTACATAAATGTAGCCCGCTTCGCCATTTGTTTCTGCGTCTACCCGCTTCCTGTTAGTTTCAACCCATGATAAGTAACGTAATCTTCCTTCGTCTT
Source organism: Chitinophagaceae bacterium (assembly GCA_041691235.1). Lineage (GTDB taxonomy): Bacteria > Bacteroidota > Bacteroidia > Chitinophagales > Chitinophagaceae > Ginsengibacter. Next base: position 6,882 of record JBEPVC010000081.1, on the reverse strand, counting down.
TAAGTGTGTGCACCAATGTTGTTTTAGCGCCATTCCATGAAGGAGTAATATTGTAAGTTAATTCTATAGTTTTATCTGAAAGTCCCTGGAAAACTATATAGGGTTCCTGTGCAGTGGTTAACGGAACACCATCCACTGCAAGCAAATAATTTCCTTCGTTGATATTTACACCAGGCATATCTAAAGGGGAACGTTCTTCTGCATCCCACGGAGCACCACGAATAATCTTTTTTATTTTATAAAAATTTCCTTCGGGTTCATAATCCACTCCGAGATAACCTACGTTTTGTTTTTTCTCTTCTTCTATATCACCGCCTCCATGATAAGTATGAGATGAGCTAAGCTCGCCAATCATTTCGCCAATAATATAGTCAAGATCTTCTCTTGTCGTTGCGCCGGTTAGCATATTGCTATATCGCTCTTTCACCTGTTCCCAATTAACACCATGCATATTGGGATCATAAAAATAATCACGCTCCAGCCGCCATGCATCCGTAAGAATTTCTTTCCATTCTTCCATTGGATTTATGAGCGATTGCATTTCCGCAATATGAATTGGTTTCTCAAATTTTTGTGATTCCTCCGGTTTAATAACAGCCCATGCGTCACCTTTTTTTACTAAAAGTTTTTGTCTGTCTGCTGACATTGTGTAATCATCTGCTTCATCAAGAATTGTTTTTTCTTCTTTCTTATCTGTGTCATAAATTTTTAATGAAGATTTTCCATCTGTTACATCCTGCGCAGGAAATTTCAGGTAAAGTATTTTACCTTTTACAGAGCCGAGCTTGCCATAATTACCCGCAGCCAGCGAAAGTATTTCAATTCTTTGTTCTATGCCATCAAAGTCAATATCAACAGCACCAACCTTAACCCTGATTTTTTGAACCGTATCAACAGGTGATTTAAATTTATGTTTTACAACAACCACTTTTGTAACAGGCTCAGCAGGTATAACTTTTACTGTATCATTTTTAGGATATAAAATTGACCGTGTTGTTTTTTGTAAAGTAAGAACAGCCAGCTGTGTTGAGTTTGCATAAATAAAAGAATTATCTATGTCGCTATAGTTTGGCGAAAAAGATTGATTGGTGAGCAGATAAATGTATTTCCCTTCGCTGTCAAAAACGGGATCGGTTGAGTTATAAAAACCGCTGGTAACCTGGCTTAATTTTTTATTTTTTGAATCAAAAATAAAAACAGCGCTGTGCGAGTTTTCAAGATCATGACTAAAGGTTAGCCATCTGCCGTCGGGTGACCAGCTGCATATAAAATTTTCTAATGATCCGTGCAAATAATGAAGTGCCCTGTCAACATATATTGTTTTATCTGTTTCAAGATCGTAAATCTGAATTTTCATTGCTTTATCAATGAATGCAAGTTTCTTACTATCCGGCGACCAAAATAAATTATACCTGAAACCAGTGCCATAGCTGGTTAGCTTGCGTGGCTTATCCTGCTCATAAGGTGTTACCCACAATTCATACTCGCCTGACTTATCACTCCAGTAAGCAATATTTTTTCCATCCGGCGACCATACAGGATAACGCTCAGCCGTACCCGAAGTTCTTGTTAGATTTTTTACGTAACCATTTTCTGCCGGCAAAGAAAATATATCTCCTCTTGCTTCCATAAGCACCCGATTACCATCGGGACTTATATCAACATGCTCAATGTATTTATCAACTTTTTCAATTTTTGGTTTTAAGTTAGCTTTATCACTCACCAATGATACTTTTACTTCACTAATTTTTTTTGTTGAAAAATTAAACAGGTATAAACTTCCGCCGGCTTCAAAAACTATTTCATCAGGACCTGCTGATGGAAAATGAATATCATAATCTTTGAAGTTTGTAAGTTGCTCAGCAGCTTTTGTCTTCGTATCATATTTCCATAAATTCATTCTTACTTCCGGCCCGCGATCAGAAAGAAAATAAATTTCATCGTTGTGCCACATTGGAAATTCATTGCCTGCTTCTGTATTAAGTGCTGTAATATTTTCAGAAGTATTATTAGTAAGATTAAAAATATGAATATCCGCTTTCCATCCGCCGCGGTATCTTTTCCAGTTACGAAAAGCCTGTGTGCGAAAAGTAACTGCGAGTTCTTTTCCATCAGGAGAATAAGAAGCAAACTCTGCATAAGCCAGCGGGAGTTTTTCTGCCGGGCCACCCGTAGACGCAATTGTGTACATCTGGTTAAACCTGTCTCTGCCACTTTCTCTTCCCGAAGCGAACAGAACAAGCTTTCCATCTGGTTGCCAGCCTACAACACGGTCTGTGTAGCCATGAGAAGTAAGCCGCAACGGTACTCCACCGTTAGTTGGAATTACATACACATCTTTATTGCCATCGTAGTTGCCGGTAAATGCTATACTTTTTCCATCAGGAGAAAACCGCGGAAAACTTTCAACCCCGAGCGGGGAGCTTAGCTTTTCTGCTTCTCCTCCTTCCTTAGGCATCACCCAAAGATCATTAGCATAAGTAAAAACAATTTGTGTTTTTGATACGTCCGGATACCTGTACAGCCCGGTACTTGTCTGTGCAAAAAGCTGGATTAGGAATAAATTAGACACCAGGTACAAAAAAAATTTCTTCATAAAAATATTTAACTTGAAAATATATAAGGAAAATTTAAAAAAAGTGTAGCAGTTGAAATTAAAAGTAAAGTAGTTATTATTTTTAAGCAGAAAAATTTAAAATGAGGAATGGCTTAAAAATTTGAAGAGATATTTATTTTGTTTTTTTCTCGATCCAAATGGATACTGAACCCGCAGGCGCAAAAAATTCTCCCCAGCCATCATCATTAACCTTAACCTTCTTCTTATTTTTTTTAAGCATGTCAACAAAAATTTTCCCTGCATACCTTTTTCCAATCTCCATAGTTTTATTTCCATTGTCACCGTTAGATACCAAGACGGCGCACCCGCTATGTTCGTTGTCACCTTCCCGTGTCCATCCGATGCAATTGGCATGATCAAAATAATCTCTTTGCATTCCATAAGCATACTCACGACGCGCCTGCATAAGCTTTTCAATATTCTCAACTGCAGGCATCCATATCTCGTATTGATTGCCATCTTTCCCATAATCTTTATAGTTTGCTCCAAACAGGTCGGGATAAAAAACACAAGGATAGCCTTCATCACGGAGAAGGATAAGCGCATACGCAATGGGCTTAAACCATGGATCAACTGGCGCTTCCAATGCCTGTAAGGGCTGCGTGTCATGATTGCTCACTACTGTAACGGCTTTCCCTGGCATTGCGTTTACAAGCGTATCATTAAAGATTGTCGTTAAGTTATAATTGTTTCCTGATTTGGAAGCCTGATGAAGATTGTGGTGAAGCGATGAATCGAACAGGCTCATATTGCCACCAGTCGCTTCTATGTATTTTAATAATAATTGTAATTGCCCCGGCGCCCAATATTCACCCACAGCAAATATTTCTTTGCCTGTGTTCTCGCGAAGCTTGTGAAGCCATTCAACATAAAAAAACGGTGAAATATGTTTTATTGCGTCTAGCCGGACTCCATCAAAATTTGCCTGGTCCCAATACCATTTTCCCCAGCGATTAAGCTCTTCTCTGACAAAATCATTTCTGAAGTCAATATCATCATACATAAGATAATCGTAATTGCCTTTTTCGTCGTCAATCATTTCCTGCCAGCTGCTGGTGTTATCTTTTACAATTCTGTAAATAGCAGTTTCATTTATGTCATGAGCATAATCAAGGCCGGTAAAGCAAGTATAGTTCCATTCAAAATCTGAATATTTTTTTTGCCTTCCGGGAAAATTAAATTTTGTGAACGCATCAATATCGAATGGCTCACCAATATCTTCATTGCGGTTATCAGGATTAACTTTTACAACTTTTATTCTTTCAATTTCATCGCCGCCGGCTTTGTGATTAAGTACTATATCTACAATTGCCTGCATGCCATTTGCATGAATAGCCTGCAATGCATCAAGATATTCCTGTCGTGTTCCGTATTTTGTTCTAACTGATCCTTTTTGATCAAATTCACCTAAATCATACAAATCATAAACATCATAACCTGTACTATATCCGCCGTTCGCAGCTTTGAATGCGGGCGGAAGCCATATAGAAGTAAAGCCAAGCGCAGCAAGCCTTGGCGCATCATTTTTAATTTGTTGCCACAAATTTCCATCGCCTGGTGTGTACCAGTGAAAATATTGAAGCATAGTTCCTTTTAGCATTCCTCTCTTGGTTTTTTATGGAATTAATATCCAATAAAAAATATTTTTTCAATAAAATTTTAGAAAAAAATAAATATTATTCTTTCAGAACAACTTCATCAGCTTTTTCAGAAAAAATTTCATTTAAATTATCTGACGAATTTTTAAATGCATACTTCATTTGATTTCGATCAAATTCTTTTTCATTATTTGCAAGAAAAACTGTTGCAATTCCATTGCCGATAAAATTAGTAACGGCTCGTGCTTCACTCATAAATCTGTCTACTCCCAAAAGTAAGGCCAATCCTTCCAGCGGGATTACTTTTATTGCCGTTAGTGTAGACGCTAATACTACAAACCCGCTGCCGGTAACGCCTGCAGCACCTTTCGACGTTATAAATAAAATGCCGATGATAGTTAGATCCTGGCTCATGCTGAGATGAATATTATAAACCTGCGCTAAAAAAAGTGTAGCCATAGAAAGGTAGATAGTAGTTCCATCTAAATTAAATGAATAGCCTGCAGGCACTACAAGCCCCACAACAGATTTGGAGCAACCCATCTTTTCCAGTTTTATCATAAGCGATGGCAATGCTGCTTCAGAAGATGATGTGCCAAACACGATAAGAATTTCTTCTTTTATATATTTAAGATACTGCCAGATATTTATTTTATAATAAGCAAGAATGAATCTCAAGACAACAAAAATAAAAACAGCCATAGTAATGTAAATGGTAAGCATAAGCTTTCCCAATGGAAGTAAAGTATGCAGCCCATATTTTCCAATGGTAAAAGCCATACCGCCAAAAGCCCCAACCGGAGCGAGTATCATTATAAAACGCAAAGCCATAAAAACATATTTTGAAATGAAAGAAAGCAGCTGAATTATTTTTTCTCTGCCTTTGTATTTACTTAAAAATATTCCAAACAGTATTGCAACAATTAAAACCTGGATAGTAAAATTGTCTTTTAAAAATTGCCACCAACTGAAATTATCAGCCTGGGTTTTGTATTGTGAAATATCGTTGCCACGTATGTTTGTAATTACCACGCCGTTTCCAGGTTTTATAATGTTGGTTACAATTACACCGATTATTAAAGCAAACGTGGTTACTATTTCAAAATAAATAAGCGCTTTCCCTCCTACTTTTCCCACTTTTTTTAAATTGCTCATTCCACTTATGCCAAGTGTTATGGTTAAAAAAATTATCGGGTAAATAAAAAGTTTTACAATCTCGATAAACCATTTACCAAGTGGCTGCATCTTTATGGCTGTTGCCGGGAAAAAATATCCGAGTATAATGCCTGTTAAAATTGCAGTGAGTACCCAAAATGTGAGATTGGTAAATAATTTTTTCATTAATAAAAATCAAATTTATTCTCCGGGATGATAAATTCTTTCTGCGTGTTTCATCACATCTTCTTTATAAAATAATACATCTTTAAATTCTCCTTTGGAATACATTAAGCCTTGGTTAAAAAAATGTTTTGAATCCGGACGGCCGCTTTCACCGCCAGCTAATAATGATTTTGCTTTTATTTTTTTACCAAATTCAACAGCGCAGATAAAACTATTGCCGTTTACACCATATCTTTTTTTAGTTCCGGGAAAAGAGCGGCTGGCATAAGAAGGAATCATTCCCCACGTAGATGATGCAAAGCCAACAGGGATGCTCGCTGAGTCATCATTAAAATGTTGATCAATATCGTCGGAAATTCTTTGAAAGCGATTAATTTTTCCCCATTCAATTTTCCAATCACCGAATTTGTTTTGAAGATCTTTTATTGCAGATAATAGTGGCAATACCAATTCCTGTAATGATGCATTTTTTGCAAAGAGCTTTGTTTTTGTTACCTGGTCATCTTCTTCATCGTCTACAACTTTCATACGAAAAATTGCAGGTAATAAACGCTCTCCCCAATTCACAGCAAGCGTTGTAGCTATTGAATTTTCTCCACAACGATAATCCCATTTTTTTAAAAGATTTATTGGTTCTATCACTTGCGAGTACAAAGAATCATTTTTTGAAATATTTTTTTCAAAAGAAGAAATTAATGCAGGAATTAAAACTTCAAATGCAGCCAAATAAGTATCGTAACCTTTTGCAATTACTTTGTCAATTGTGTAAGATTTTTCCTGAGGTAATATTCTAACGGCATTGACCCCACGAAAATTTTGTCCGTCAGGGGCCATGTATGCGGGATAATCTTTTTTCTTAGGACTATATTTTCCTGAAACTGTAAAGGGAGTAGAGTTGCAATTTTCTATCCATCCGTTTGGCGGGTTATAAATATGTACACTTTCATTTACAGTATGCAATCCCTTCCATTCTGTTTTTGATGTAGTTCCGTCAACGGGCTTACTCCAATCATAGGAAGTATTTCTTTTGGGAATAAAATTTCCATGCCAGTAAGCAATGTTTCCTTCTGCATCCGCATATACAGTATTGTTAGAAGTATTGGCAAGGAGATCCATTACTTTTTTATATTCTGCAAAGCTTTTTGTTTTGGTTCTTTGCCAGCTTTGGATCAAGCTTTTTATGTCACGGTTATTAGATTTCAAGCTTAGAAATTCGCCATTGCGCTTTGCCATTATTGGCCCATGGCTGGTGTATAACGCATTAATAACTTTTGTTTCAATTGAATCGCCACTTAGATAATGAAGTACTATTTTCTTTTCTGTTAC
>JBEPVC010000080.1:0-8254 GCA_041691235.1 Chitinophagaceae bacterium | reverse complement strand
TCGCCGGTATGGTCCTGACCTCTCCAATCTCCTTTAATACAATTACCACCGTTAACATCACCAATATTTTTAATAATGGTATAAGTGAATTCGGGGCCTAAGCCACCGCTGGCTGATGTGTAATTATAATCAGAGCATGGAAGAAAAGATCCGCTGGAAGAACAACCTGTTAACTTACTTCCAATATTTCCGTTTGGATTGTAAGTGGCTGAGCCAGATCTTGTGCAACTTGCGGAACTTGCATTAACTGTGATGTAGGGAGTACTAAAAGTACCTTTTGCTCCTAATAAGTTTGGCCCAACCTGAGCAATTGAAAGTTGGTAGCTGCCTAAGCATAATACCATTGATAGCACTGAGTAGAACTTTTTCATTCTTTTGTGGTTTAGAGTTAATTAAAAAATGTAATTGTAAGCGGAAATACAAAAGATATGAGGATTGGTGCTGACTTGACCTAAGAAGTGGAATTATTAAACAAGCTAACAGAATTGCTATTGCTTATTTATCAGGAATTTTAAAAGATATCTGGGATTATTTGAAACGCCTTTGTAATAGACGAAACGATATTGAGATGCAAAACTATAAACATTTTTCAGATTCGCAAATGTTTTTGAACAAATTTTTTTAAATAATTTTGATTTTAGAACAACAAAAAACGTAATTAACTGAAAATCAACCAATAAACCAATGCCCAAAATGTAATGGTCATTGTCTTAAAAATCTTTTCGGAAATTTACGAAAGAAATGTTACCGGCATAAATAAATAAGGGTCAATTGAAAAATGTTTCTCTTTTTCCTCCGGACTTTCTCCGAGGTCAAGTTCTATAAATGATGATGCCTCCTTGATTTGCCACAAGTATAATTTCTTATTTTCGTCAGTTTGTTCGCAAATTTCGGGTAGCATATACTGGAGCATACCATTCCAGCAAGCTTCTTCCAACTGCTCTCTTTCTGAAAGAATTTTTTGCTTTCCTTCATCGTCTTTTTTGCTCCATTGTCTTGACGAAAAGCTAGTGCCTGTCATCAATAAGATTTCCTGTTGTGTAGAATTTGTTTTCATAATTGTTTGATTTAACTTCTTAATTAATTAGACGTTAAAGAACATCTTAAGTAATGCCATTGAACAAAAAAATCTGTTAAATGCAAATACGGAATTAAATAGAATAAACGGCAGGAGCTAGGAAAAATTACACTTTGGGACAAAAATTTCTAAAAGACTCAATGTAATTTAATCAGCTTGACTTTTCAGAGATGGTGGAAGCAGTTACTATAGTTTTTATAAATGTAGAAAACATTTTTTAAATATGCAACACGGGCCGTCGGTAAAATAATTAATAGGACGGAGTTAATCTAAAATTCAAATTGGTTATTTATAGTCATGTAAGCCCTTCTCCAAAAAATTCTCAAAAAAATTATTTAAGTATTTGATTAAACTTTTTTAATTCCTGAATATCTGTGGCTGAAAGGATATCGTTGTTATCATATTTTGTTTTGAGAAAAAGGACTCTTTTGTGTTGAGGATATCTTTCAAGAATTGAATTTATAAGTTTGCCGACATTCTCGTCTTTTTCAAACATCGGCTTGAGAGGAGGTAATTCTGATTTATATCTTGTAGGCATTTTTTTAATAATAGCTTCCAGCGTTCCCAATTTACCGGGGGCAATATCTTTAATTTTTGACGCTTTACTATGAAGACCCTCTAATTGTTTTTTGCTGAGCCAGCCACGTTGCACGTATTGCTTATAAAGGCTGATAATAAATGAAGATATGGGAAAGGCTTCTATACAATCTTCCAAAATAATATTTATAATATCTATTTTATCTTTCTTTATTTGCATATTAATTTTGCCATGCAAATTTAATTAAAGTCTCTATTTCGAATATTTTTGAATTTCCACAATAAAAATGGTTATAAAATAAAAGCGACTCTAAAAAAAGAGCCGCTTAATTCAAGTGGTGACATTGAGCCTAAATCATTAATTGCTTAAATGTTCCAATCTTTTTTTAGGAGAACATGATGTAACCTTAGTACTATTATTTGATTTATTAAATTTATTCCTAAAACTTTCTTTATGGGAATAAAATTATACCAAAGCTCGTGGAAGCATTGTGAAGATTAATACAAGAATCTGATTTTTATTTTAAGTATTTGCTCTTAAACTTTTTCCTCAACCAGTTTCACTCCATTTTTGTATTCGCCGAGAACAACGACTTTCTTAAATCTACTGTATTGCTTGGCCGCTATTTCCATGGCAGCCTTATTGTCGCTTCTTAATTTTAATCCTTTGCTGTCTTCTGAATTAAAGATCTCAATATAAAATCCATCTCTTAGTGTTATAGCTCTTTCTCTTGGCCTTCCTGTTCTCATTGTTTTTTTTTAAATTATGAATTATTACTCAGGCAATTTTTGTACCCGTTTTAATTTTACTGACTAAAGTGCATATCCGTGTTAATTCTCTGGCAGTTTTTTATTTCCTTATTTACCTTTTTGACTTTACTAAATAATAATGCAAGCAAGTATTATGGAAAGGTTTAGGGTAAATCACGCGGAATCTTTAAAAGAATTCGGGAACAAATATACGCTTAATACCCCAAAAATCCTCTTTAAATAATAACGCCATACCTGAGAAGGTATGGCGAATCAAATAAATTTCAGAATCAATTAATATCTATACATGTCAGGCTTATACGGCCCTTCCTTCGGAATATTCAAATATTTGCTTTGTTCCGTCGTAAGTTCCTCAAGTACCACACCAATCTTCTTCAAATGAAGACGGGCAACTTTCTCATCTAAATGTTTTGGAAGAACATATACTTTGTTTTCGTATTTATCAGAGTGCAACCACAATTCAAGTTGTGCAAGCACCTGGTTGGTAAAAGAATTACTCATTACAAAACTTGGGTGACCTGTAGCACAACCTAAATTTACCAAGCGTCCCTCTGCTAAAACAATGATATCTTTTCCTTCAATAGTATATTTATCAACCTGGGGTTTAATAGTATCTTTTGTTTTACCATAGTTAGCATTTAACCATGCAATATCAATTTCAATATCAAAATGCCCGATATTACAAACAATAGCTTTATCCTTCATCGAAAGAAAATGTTCTTTTCTTATCAAATCTCTACAACCGGAAGCTGTGACAATAATATCAGCCTCTTTTACTGCATCGATCATTTTTTTCACTTCATAGCCATCCATTGCAGCTTGCAGCGCACAAATAGGATCAATCTCGGTTACAATAACTCTGGCTCCAGCTCCGCTTAAGCTGGCAGCAGAACCCTTGCCCACATCACCATAACCACCTACTACTGCCACTTTACCTGCCATCATTATATCTGTTGCTCTTCTTATTGCATCTACCAGGCTTTCTTTGCAACCATATTTGTTATCAAATTTAGATTTGGTAACAGAATCATTTATGTTGATGGCTGGAATTGCTAAAGTACCTTTTTCCATTCTTTCATATAGTCTGTGCACACCTGTCGTAGTTTCTTCAGATAAACCTTTTACATGTTGTATGAGTTCAGGATATTTATCGAAAACCATATTCGTTAAATCACCGCCATCATCTAAAATCATATTTAACGGACGATCGGTCGCTCCGAAAAATAACGTTTGTTCAATACACCAATCACTCTCTTCCTGTGTTTGTCCTTTCCACGCGAAAACGCCAATGCCTTCTGCGGCTATAGCAGCAGCAGCTTGGTCTTGCGTTGAAAAAATATTGCATGAGCTCCATTTTACCTCAGCTCCCAGGTCTATCAATGTTTCGATAAGTACTGCAGTTTGAATGGTCATATGGAGACAACCTGCTATACGGGCACCTTTCAATGGCTTCTGTTTTCCGAATTCTTCTCTAAGCGACATTAACCCGGGCATTTCTGCTTCGGCAAGTTTAATTTCCTTACGGCCCCATGCTGCGAGACTAATATCTTTCACCTTATTCGTAAGGCTGAAATCGATTGTATTTTTTGTAATAGCTGACATAATATTTATTTAAGAGCGCAAATCTACATATAATAGAATAAAATACTAATACTTTGCATAACTTTGGAATAAACTTACAGTATATTCAATTTAAAAAGAATAAAGGTTAATAAATACATGAAATCTATAGCCCCAAAAGAAGAAACGCCTAATTTAAACTATACTCCTGATAAAAAAGATTTAGCCATCTTAAAGCTATTACAGCAAAATGCAAGAATTACTATAAAGGAAATTTCGTCTAAAGTGCATTTGAGCACTACACCGGTTCACGAGCGTATCAAACGGATGGAAGAAACGGGCATTATCAGGCAGTATGCAACGTTACTGGATAACACCAAAGTAAAAAAAGGTTTAATGGTTATATCTTACGTTTCTTTGAAGCAACATGGAAAGATAGCCGGCGTAAAATTTATTAAAACAATTAAAGATTTAAATGAAGTGATAGAATGCTTCAGTATTTCAGGAGAATTTGATTTCATGCTGAAAGTAGTTTGTGATGATATGAATTCCTACTACGATTTTCATGTAAATAAATTAAGCGAAATTGAAAATGTAGGACACGTACAAAGTGTATTTGTAATGGGGATTATAAAGCAAACACACCAGGTTGTTTGGGATTGAAATAGCGGTGCAAATAAAAAATGGGATAAATTTATCCTCCGATCATTTTTAAAAATTCATCTTTCTTACGGCGGGAAACATCTATCATTGAGCCGTCCTGGAGTAATACGTGGCCGCCTTCACTGCGAATGTACTTCTGAATATAGTTGAGATTAATAAGATGTGAGTTGTGAATCCGGTAAAAATTATAAGGTAGAAGCATTTCCTCAAATTCTTTTAAAATTTTTGTTACCAGCAAAGTTTTATTGTCCAGTAAATAAATCTTACTGTAATTAGATTTTGATTCAATATGTGTTATATTTTTTATTGGTATAAATTCAATTCCCTCCGAAGTGGAAATGGCAATCTTGTCTTCCTGGCTTTTATTATCGCTTAAGGATTTTTTAAGTATATCAATTTTTTCTTTTGTTTGTTGCTGGCCACGCATTTTATTTAAACGCTCAATAGCCTGCTGCAGTTCTTCAATACCAATTGGTTTTATCAGGTAATCAAACGCACTTATGCGAATGGCATCAATGGAATAGTGATTATAGGCTGTTGTGAAAATTATATCAAAATCATACTCGCCAAGTTCTTCCAGCATCCTGAAGCCACTCATTCTTGGCATTTCAATATCGAGGAAAACAACATCTGGCCGATGCTGTTTTATTAGCAATAACCCTTCTTCAGGCCGTTGAGTCGTTGCGACAATTTGTACATCCGGACAAAAACCTTCCAGCTTTTGTTGTAAATTTTGAAGACTGTTCACTTCATCATCAATGAGGATGGCTTTTATTTTTTCCATTTTAAATTACTTTTATTTTTACCTCGACTCTGGTACCTGCCGGGATGTTGTTATTACAATACAGGTCAGTGATTTTTATATAATCGTCGCAATTTTCAACATGATTAAATAAAAGAACTCTGTCCTCAGTAATTTTGAGGCCAACGCTTTTATGGTGGAGCTTGTTTAATGTATTATACTCGGTTGATTGTTTTCTTCCAATTCCATTATCTTCAATCACGTATTTAATAAAGTTGTTTTCCAGGGTAACCGATACCGTTAGTTTTAAATTTAGCTTATCGCTGTGGGCTACACCATGTAAAATAGCATTTTCAACATAAGGTTGAATCAGAAGAGACGGTACATTATAATCGCCGTTAAGTAATTGCGAATCTACCTTTTCAATGTAGGTAAATTTATTGTTGAATCTCATTAGTTCTAGATCAATATATAGTTTCATTGTTTCCATGTCCTTGGCTATGGTAGTAAGATCGTTACGATTGCTTTCAAGAATAGTTCGTATTAGCAATGCAAATTTATGCAGGTAATCGCTGGCTTTTCTTTTTTCATTTTGCATCATGAAATTTTCAATGCTATTTAGGCTATTGAAAATAAAATGCGGATTCATTTGCGCACGCAATGTTTGTATCTGCGTTTCTGCAATTTTCTGTTTTAGGGAAAATTCTATTCTTTTCTTTTTTGATTGTATAGATTTATTAATTAAAAATGCTATGCCAATAGTTAGTAAAAGAAAAATAAAAGATGCAAGAAGCAAAGCATTTTTAAAAACGATTTGTTTGTTTTGAAGTTGTGAAAGCTCAATTAAATGTTGATTTTCCAACTCTTTCTTTTTTACAAGATATTCAGACTCACTAATGACTAAATTTAAACCGGTGTTTTGAGAAAATAGTGAGTCAAAGCCTGCAACGTATAAATGAAAATAGGCTAACGCAGAATCTGTCATCCCTTTCTGATCATACACCATTGATATTTGTTCGGCTGTGTTTGAAATTCCTTCGTAATACTGCGTATTTTTTGCAATTCTTAAGGCACTATCAAGTAATTGCAATTTTATGTCCGGCGACAAATTTTTCAGATACTGTGCCTCGCCGATGTAAGCCTGGAATTCATTTCTTAGATCATTATGTTTTTTTGCTTCGTCAATTGCTCTTTTGAAATAATATTTAGCTGAATCAAAGTTATTATCAACAGCTTTTAATTTTCCGAAGCCAAGATAGTATTGTGAAAAAATATAACTTTCATTGGCTAACAAAGCAAAGGGCATTCCCTTAATAAGTTTATCTTTTGCATCTGCATACAAACTTTGGCTCAGGTCGCATCGGAATAATAGTTCATAATTGATAGCTACTCCACGCCATGCTTTCAGTTTCGTGTTTACGATAATATTTTCTATCGTGTATTCGCGGCATTTATCATAGTTTCTTAAGCTCAAAAAATTATCGCCAATGTTATTAAGTGACACGGCCTTAAGCCTTAACGCTCCGCACGAATCCGCATAATCAATTGCTTTAAAAAATGCTTTATTGCTTGCATCAAAACTTGCGTAATTAAATAAAAGAATACCAAGATTTATTTGGGCCAGAGACTTTCCAAAATTAAAATTAAGGCTGTCACTCAATGCCGCAGCTCTTTGATAATAATAATAAGATTTCTTTACATCTTTTTCACTATAGCGATAGCTTATTCTGTGCAGCGTTTGAATATATTGAGAATCTATTTTTGGGTGTTTGCTTATCCAATTAAAAAGACTATCAATATAACTGTCCTGTGCAAAAGTCTTGACACAGAAAAAATTGATAAAGAGATATAAAATAATTTGTTTAGTCATAAAAAGTAATATCCAAAATCATTTTGCAGAAAGATTTGTTTTTTACCATTTTCAAAATGATTGAATTTGATGAATATTAGATTGCCAATGATTATAAAGAGTGCAAGCTTTTTAAATTATTTAGTGTTTTTACAAATGCACAATGCATTATTCTAAAGCAATTTGTTTAATTGGGCGGATTATAAACGGGCCAACGGGCTATCAATCTACAATGTATTTACTGAAGATTATGTGTGCTTTAATAAATGGCTAATTGCTTTGAGTAAATGGGCAGTAGCTAAAAGCAATCGGGAACTATTTCAACCGATATTTAATTGCATAATGTAGTCGTTCATAAAATATCCATTACCAATATCAATGTCTTCTTCAGAGATAATCTTAAATCCCAGTTTTTCATAAAATATGCGGGCTTTATTGTAACGGTTTACATTTAGTTCAAGAATTGATGAACCGGATTTTTTAATTAAGTTAATGATATGGTTTAATAATAACTTTCCTGTACCTGTCCCCTGTTGGTGTGGCAATATATATATCCTATGAAGCCTGTATGTGTTGCTATCTTTTTCTTTTGGAGAAAATGAAGCAAATCCAATAGGAATTTCTTCATCAAACACAATAAGAAAATTGTGTTGTAAATCTGCAACCTGGTTTTGAAGAGAAGAAAGAGAATAAAACTCGCTAAGCATATAGTTTAACTGGTTAGAAGATAAAATCTCTCCGTAAGCAGAAGGCCATATTTTATGGGCAAGGTCATGAACAATTTGCAAATCTTTATACTCTGCAGATTTTATGATTGTCATTATTGTATTGCTATTTTCAAATCAGGAGCAAAAAATTTTCTTCCACTTTTTTCTTTTACAACAATATCGAAGAAATATAATTCTTCGTCTTTTTGAAAACCATCTTTAATATTGTCAATCCATATTTTTGAAAGGGGAGTAGTTCTAAAAAGATCTGCAACCGTAGTAAATGTGCTTTCTTTTTTTCCGGTTTCTTCATCCTGAATAACTCCCTTTCTCTTGTACAAAAAATG
>JBEPVC010000079.1:0-8261 GCA_041691235.1 Chitinophagaceae bacterium | reverse complement strand
GTTTTATCCTTATCTTCTTCGTTTAGCAGTAACCGGTATTGCCCCTTCTTGTATTGAACCACCGCAAAAGAACCATTGCGTTTATTTGGATTTACATTGAAATGAAAATAATCTATTCGTTTGCCAACTGTATAATCTGTTATCTCACTTCCTTTAGGATAATTTCTTCTGCGCGAAATATCTTTCTCGTATTTATCCTGCTCGTACTCCATAAAATCAGTGAGTACTTCTTTAAACTTTCTTTTTTTAGTAACCTGTTGTGAAGCACGGTTCAAATTTTTATAAACACGTGCGAGATATAAAAGATAGGTTGTATTCTCTCTTTTATATTTTTCTTCAATATAATACCAAAATGCATGGCCTGCGAGCAAAGGTTTTTCAAAAGCAAACTGGTAAAAGTTTTTATAGTTGCCACTTAGTACTTCGCTCTTTAAATCGTCATCAAGCTCTGTGCTCCAGTTTTGTCCAACATATGCAACATAGCCATCAATAAGCCATTGAGGCAAATCTAACAATGCCTGGTTGCCGGCAACCTCTCCAAGGTCTTCGCCAAATAAAAGATTTTGAACAAGAACTTTTGCTATTCCTTCCCGAACCTGTCGATGAAGATCAGCATGATTGCTATTATAATAAACAATCATTTTATTATTTACCAGCTTTGTAAGTCCTCCGGCACTCTGCCAATCGGTACCGAGGCCAATATTGCTTTGCTGTAAATCATTAAAGCTATTATAGATTATAACGTTTGCTCTCCGTTGCAAACTGTATTCAACAAATTTTTCAATGCCCGGCAATTCCTGTTCTGCAACCTGTGCAATATATTTTGCAATCTCCTGCCCGTTTTGATTAAAGTATGAATTGAAATTTTGTGTTTGATAATATTGCCATGTAAACTTTTTATATTGAACCCTGTTTTTGCCAAATTCTACAGAACTCACCTGTGCGTTTGCGATTATACCAATCGATATGAAAAAACTGAAGAGAAGAAAAATTTTTTTGTCAATTTGAATCTTGTGATCTTGCATGTGAGTACGAAATTATATACATAAAATTAAACGTTTCAAACTAATCGATAAAATGAAATTAAGGGTTGTTTATATACGCTATGCTACAAATTAAAGCTTTTACTTTTAATCCGGTTCAGGAAAATACTTACCTTCTTTTTAATGAACATAACGAAGTTATTATTATTGATCCGGGCTGTTATTTTGATGAAGAGAAAGAGGAACTAAAAAATTTTATCGATAAGAATAATTTAATACCAAAAATACTGATTAATACGCATTGTCACCTTGATCATGTTTTTGGAAATAAATTCGTTGCGGAAGAATACAAACTCACTTTGCATCTTCATAAAAAAGAAGAAGATCTTTTGAAACTGGCGCCCTCGTCTGGTTTAATGTTCAATCTTCCATTTGACAATTATGAAGGAGAACTCATTTTTCTTGAAGAAGGAGATGAGGTTACTTTACGAAACGATAAGTTAAAAATTATTGAGGCATCAGGTCACTCACCTGGCAGTATTTGTTTTTATTGCGAGGAACAAAAATTTATAATAGCCGGAGATGTGTTATTCAATAACAGTATAGGCCGTACTGATCTTCCGGGCGGAAATCATGAAGACCTTCTAAGAAATATTAAGGAAAAGCTTTTCATATTACCAGATGATGTAAAAGTGTATCCGGGGCATGGAGCAGAAACAACTATTGGAAATGAAAAAAAGTTTAACCCGTTTCTGAATTAGTGAGTAAAAAACTCAATTAATTATATAGTCAAATTTCAGGATTTCTTTTCCATGCATAATTCAATCAAGACTCCGTTTGTATCCTTGGGATGAAGAAAACAAACCATTTTATTATCCGCCCCTTGCCTGGGTGTTTCGTTTATTAACGTAAAGCCTTCGTTTACCAGCCGTTTTATTTCAGCTTTAAGGTCATCCACTTCAAATGCAATGTGGTGAAGGCCTTCGCCTTTTTTCTCAATAAATTTATTTATAACGCTAGCGGGCGCATATGCTTCAACCAGTTCAATTTTACTTTCACCTTTTTGAAAAAAAGCAGTATTCACCTGCTCGCTTTCTACCGCTTCGGTTTTGTAGCACGGAACGTTTAATAATTTTTCAAACAATGGAATAGACACCGAAAGTTTCCTGACTGCAATACCGATATGCTCAACTTTTTTCATTGTATTAATTTAATTCAAATTTACGATAAAGCAGATTGCGCATGAATCAGAAAGAGGCTTTCGACTTTGGTAAAAATTAGAATTTGAAGTAAACTATAACTGAATTTTACCCGCTTTTAGCGTAAATTTGTTAAGTTTTTAAAAATCATTTTATTTATGTTGAAATTACCGGTGTATCTCGATAACAATGCTACAACTCCTATGGATCCAAGAGTTTTAGAAGCTATGACTCCATATTTTTTGGAACATTTTGGAAATGCAGCCAGCCGTAATCATCCTTTTGGATGGGAAGCTGAAGAAGCTGTTGATTATGCACGTGAACAGGTAGCAAAACTTATTGGAGCCGATCCCAAAGAAATTATTTTTACTTCAGGTGCTACTGAAGCAGATAACCTAGCGTTGAAAGGAGTATATGAAATGTATGCTTCCAAAGGAAACCATATAATTACTGCTACTACAGAACATAAAGCCGTATTAGATACTTGTAAGCATATTCAAAAGATGGGTGGGGAAGTTACCTATCTTGAAGTGCAGGAAAATGGATTGATTGATCTTAAAGACTTAGAAGCTGCGATAAGGCCAACAACTATTTTAATTGCTATTATGTATGCTAACAATGAAATTGGTGTTATACAACCCGTAAAAGAAATTAGCAAAATTGCTAAGAAGCATGGCGCGTTGTTCTTCACTGATGCTACACAAGCGGTTGGAAAAATTCCTGTGGATGTAAATAGCGATGGGATTGATTTAATGGCATTCAGCGCTCATAAAATGTACGGCCCTAAAGGTGTTGGCGCGTTATACGTACGTCGTAAAAACCCAAGGGTAAAAGTTACTGCGCAAATGGATGGCGGCGGCCATGAAAGATCAATGCGTAGCGGTACCTTAAATGTACCTGGTATTGTAGGATTTGGAAAAGCTTGTGAGCTTTGCCGTTTGGATATGGAAAGCGACACAGCACGCATCGGAAAACTCCGCGATAAGCTGGAAAATGAATTATTAAAACTGGAAGAAGCCTATGTAAATGGCAGTAAAGAACACCGTCTTCCTCATGTTTCTAATATAAGCTTTAAGTATGTAGAAGGTGAAGGTCTCATGATGGGCTTCAATAAAAATATAGCAGTAAGCTCCGGCTCTGCCTGCACCTCTGCGTCTTTGGAACCTTCCTATGTATTGAAAGCATTAGGACTGGGTGATGATTTGGCACATTCTTCGCTGCGTTTTGGTTTGGGACGATTTACTACAGAAGAACAAATTGATTATACAATTGAGCACGTGAGTTCAACAGTGTTAAGATTAAGAGAGATGAGTCCTTTGTGGGAAATGTGGAAAGAAGGAATTGACCTTGAAAAAATTCAGTGGGCAGCACACTAAGTTCAACTAACCGGTGTTAAATATCAGGCACGGATTTCGTTTTTGCTTATTTAAATCGTAAATTTATAAAAGACAAAATTTTAAAATATTAATCATGGCATATTCAGATAAAGTAATTGATCATTACCAGAATCCTAAAAATGTGGGTACACTTGATAAAAGCAAAAAGAATGTAGGAACCGGTCTCGTTGGTGCACCGGAATGTGGCGATGTTATGCGTTTGCAAATAGAAGTTGATGATGAAACCGGAATGATAAAAGACGCCAAGTTTAAAACATTCGGTTGCGGTTCTGCTATTGCGTCTTCTTCATTAGCTACAGAATGGCTTAAAGGAAAGAGCGTAGACGAAGCTTTAAAAATTGATAACATGGATATCGTGGAAGAGCTTAATCTTCCTCCAGTTAAAATACATTGTTCAGTATTGGCTGAAGATGCAATAAAATCCGCCATCAATGACTATCGCCTTAAAAACGGTATGGAAAAAATAAAGTTTGAGGAAAGCGTAGTACATTAATTAACTGATTAGCCGACGCGATAATTTACTAATTCTAAGATTAAAATTCATTAGCATATTATCCAATCAGCATATTACCATTATTATGATTTACGTAAGTGATAAGGCAAAGACCAAAGTGTCTAAACTAATGGAAGATGCTCAGCTCCCAGCCAATGATTATTTTTTAAGAGTAAGCGTTGTAGGTGGTGGGTGTTCGGGCCTTAGTTATAAAATGGATTTTGATAATGAAAAAAAACCTATGGATCAGGAGTTTGATGACAACGGGATTAAAGTAGTTACGGATCTAAAAAGTTTTTTATACCTCGTGAATACAACCCTTGATTTCAGTGATGGATTAAATGGCAAAGGATTTTATTTTAGTAATCCAAATGCAAGCCGCAGCTGTGGTTGTGGTGAGAGTTTCGGCGTTTAATTTTTTTCATTTTAACAGATATGAAACAGGCTTTCTTTTTTTAGAAAGCCTGTTGTGTTTGTGGCATAGTATTTAAAAATATATTCGGGCGATTATTGGAGAGATTTTTTTTATATAATGAAATTGTTTTTTTGATTACTCTATCCAATAAAAAAACTCCCGGATAACGGGAGCTTTCAGTTGGTTTAGGTAAACTTTTTTGAAACAGAACCTTTGAAAATTACTTTCCAGGTGTAAAGAAACGTTTTTTTTCTTTTTCAAAGAATCTAAATTAAGAATCTAAGCCATGTCTCATTAATTAGCAGTTAACAGAGGTATGACAAACAATCACCTAAAAACGCTGCTTTCGATTTAAATCGAAAAATTTTAATTAGTTTTCAACACCTAAATTGCACTTTTTTTATATCTCATGATATCTATTGCGAAAAAAGAATTACGCCAGTTTTTTAGTAGTCTTACCGGATATATTACCATTATTTTATTTCTATTGGTAAACGGCCTTTATCTTTTTGTATTGAAAGATAGCAATATTTTTGATTTTGGTTATGCAACGCTTGATGCATTTTTTGAATTGGCTCCATGGATATTTATTTTTCTTATTCCTGCTTTAACGATGCGCAGTTTTTCAGATGAATATAAAACCGGAACATTTGAGATTTTACAAACCCGGCCTCTCACAAATTGGCAAATTGTAATTGGAAAATATTTTGCAATACTTATAGTTATAATTGTCGCGTTAATTCCCACAATCTTGTATGTATATACTATTCATTCTTTGTCTTCTGCCGGAAGTATTGATAGTGGTGGCATTGTTGGTTCATACATTGGATTGGTATTATTAGCATCAGTTTTTGCTTCGATAAGTCTGTGGTGTTCTGCTCTTACATCAAATGCCATAATTGCATTTTTAACAGGTGCATTCGCATGCCTTATTTTATATTTCGGATTTAATGCAATAAGTAAATTGCCCATCTTCAGCGGCAATGCCGATTATTATATTGAAATGGCCGGCATTGATTTTCATTATCGAAGCATTAGCCGTGGCGTGGTCGATACACGTGATATTATTTATTTTATCAGTGTCATTTTTCTTTTTCTTTTTGCCACGCAAAAAAATATAACCAAAAAATAGCAGCACATCCTAATGAAAACTTTTTCAAACAAAAATAAAAAATGGGGATGGGTTGTGGTATTAGCTTTGATAATAGCGGTTAATTTGTTTGCTTCTTTTGTTCATCGCCGGATTGATCTTACTAACGAAAAAAGATTTACTATCTCTTCGCCGGTTAAAAAAATATTGCATAACCTCAATGAGGTGGTTGATGTGCAAATTTTTTTAAAAGGTGATCTTCCTTCAGGATTTAAAAAATTGTCGGTATCAGCACAGGATCTGTTGCAAGAGTTTAAGGAATACTCAAACGGGAATGTGCATTATAAAGTGATTTCCGCAGATGATAAAATACCAGGCTCTGAAAGGACTTATGCGGATACTTTGTCCTCGCTGGGGATTGTGCCAATCAATTTAAAGGTGCAGCTGAAGTCAGGCGAGCAATCTCAATACGTTTACCCGGCGGCGTTAGTTAATTACAAAAATAAAATATTAGCAGTTAACTTATATTCCGGGCCAAGGGCTATTGATAATAAAGAACTAAACAGCGCCGATGCTTTGCTTGAGTATAAATTCGCTGACGCCATTTACAAGGTGATGGAAGATCACAAACCACTCATAGCCTATTCAGTTGGTAATGGAGAACCTACCGGCGTTAATACGTATGATTTTGTGGAAAATGTTTTGAAAAAGAATTACACTTTGTTCATGATGAATATTCAAAAAGAGCCTCTAATTCCCGATACTTTCAGCCTTCTTTTAATTGTGAAACCTACTATTTCTTTTTCTGAAGATGAGAAATTAAAAATTGATCAATACATAATGCGGGGAGGTAAAGTAATATGGTTTGTTGACAGGCTAGAGGCAGAAATGGACAGTCTTCAAATGAAAAACCAGGTAGTGGCTTATGATCGAAATTTAAATCTAGAAGATCTTTTGTTTAAATATGGGGTAAGAATTAATCCTGATCTTTTGATGGATCTGCAATGTGATTTTTTGCCTTTTAGTGTAAACGGGAATGACCAGTTTGAATTTTTGCATTGGAATTACTTTCCATTATTTGAATCAAAGCAAAACAGCGTAATCAACAAAAACGTGGGACTTGTAGCTGGCCGGTTTGTAAATTCAATAGATACCGTGAGTTCAGCCGGAATTAAAAAAACTATTTTGCTTAGCTCGTCTCTGAATGCACGAACTATTGAAACTCCGGCCTTAATAAGCGGGGAAGAAAACCGGAATGCGCCCGAGGACGATGCTTTTAAAAAAAATGATGTTCCTGCCGCAGTGTTGCTCGAAGGTAAATTCAATTCTCTATACAAAAATCGTGTAGGCCAGTCCGTTATGGATTCTCTTGGAGGCTATGGCACTCCATTTTTAACACAATGCCTAAGCGACAATAAAATGATTGTGGTTGCCGATGGCGATATAGTTCTGAATGGAGTGGCAAAAGGGCAGCCAATACCAATGGGAGTAAATTCGTATACACTGCAAACTCAGTATGAATACCAGTTTTCTAATAAAGAATTTGTAGAAGACTGCCTCGAATACCTGGTAAATAACGCGGGCCTTAGCGAAGCGAGAGCAAAAGATTATACCCTTCGTCTTCTTGATTCTAAAAAGACTTCGGACGAAAAAACCAAATGGCAATTCGTAAATCTTGTATTGCCGGTTGTATTAGTTATTTTATTTGGGATTACCTATCAATGGTGGCGGAGGAAAAAATACCGTGCCTAATCCGCAGTCGGAGATTGATTATGTCCCACTTCTGTCAAAACATATCTTTGCAGCAATATTTCTTAAATGAACCCAACACAGTGGACGTATCTTGTATTTGGAATTGTACTGATACTTGCATTAGTCTTTGATTTAGGTCTTCTGAGTAAAAAAGGGCAAACTATTTCCATCAAAAAGGCGCTTGTTCAAACTATATTTTGGGTGAGCCTGGGAGTGGGATTTTTTCTATTTGTTTGGTTTGAAGACGGGCAAACAAAAGGATTGGAATACATCAGCGCCTACCTGATGGAGTGGGCATTGAGTATTGATAACATCTTTGTCTTCATTCTTATATTTTCCTATTTCAGAATTCCACAAAAATATACAAATCGCGCATTGCTGTTCGGCATTTTGATTGCAATAATTTTAAGAGTAATCTTTATAACAATAGGTGTTGCCCTTATTCACAAATTTGTTTGGCTGTTATACATATTTGGGGCATTTCTTGTATACACTGGCATTAAAATGTTTTTAATTAAACATGAAAGAGACTTTGATCCGGAGAAAAGCCCGGTATACAAATTCCTGAAAAAAATGTTGCCAATTACGCATGATTACGGGCACGGAAGATTTGTAAAAATTATTGATGGCAAAAAACGTTTTACATTGCTATTTGTGGTAATTATAATGCTTGCAACTACCGATCTTGTTTTTGCATTAGATTCTATTCCTGCAGTATTTGCTATTACTCAAACCAAAATGATCATATATACTTCAAATATTTTTGCAGTATTAGGGCTACGTTCGTTATTTTTTTTACTTAGAGGTGCAGTAGATAAATTTAAATATCTTAAAGAAGGGATTGCAATTGTATTAATATTTATTGGTGTGAAAATGCTGGCAGAATATTTTGATTTTCATTTGGAGGTATGGATATCTTTATTGGTTATCGT
>JBEPVC010000078.1:0-8424 GCA_041691235.1 Chitinophagaceae bacterium | reverse complement strand
CTACTTTAAGATCAATTTTTGAAAAATCATCGTAAACAATTTCAGATTTTGTTTTACCGTCACCCAATTTATTTGGTTCCATTTTTCTATCTTCTTTTTTAATTTTAGTTGCGGCTTGCTCAGTTGTTGAAGCAATAAGACCGCTCTTTAGCTTTTGAATTTGTAATTCTATTTCTGCATCTTCGATCTTGCGAAATAATAATTCCGGTGCTCTTAAACTATAACCAACGCTTAGCAGCTTTGGCTTTCCGGCATTGTCCCAATCCAGCATTTTATCAACAACCTTCATCATGTGAATCATTTTTTTTGCTGTAAAAGGAAGAAAAGGATTTATAAAAATTGTAAGGTTAGCGCAAAGCTGTAAACAAATATGAAGACAATTGTCAATAGATTTTTGTGCATCTGTTGTTATCTGTCCTTCAGCATTAGTTTGCTTTGCAACAATCCACGGCTGTTTATCCTGCATATATTTATTTCCTTTGCGTGCAAGATCAATTACTTCAAACAGTGCATCGCGAAATTTATATTGGTCTAAGAAATTTTCGATTTTATTTTTTGTTATAGCAAACTCATTCATCATTTTATTATCAGCATCCTCAAGAATATCTGAATGGAGTGGCGGCACTTTACCTTTGCAAAGCTTATGCATTAAAACAAAAGTCCGGTTTACAAAATTTCCGAAAATAGCAACCAGCTCACTGTTGTTTCTATCCTGAAAATCTTTCCATGTAAAATCATTATCCTTTGTTTCGGGTGCATTAGCACAAAGCACATACCGCAACACATCCTGCTGGCCAGGAAAATCTTTTAGATATTCATCAACCCATACACCCCAATGGCGACTCGTAGAAACTTTTTGGCCTTCTATATTTAAAAATTCATTTGCAGGAACATTATCAGGCAAAACAAAATTGCCATGCGCTTTTAGCATAGCGGGAAAAATTATGCAATGAAAAACGATATTGTCTTTCCCTATGAAATGAACAAGCTTTGTATCTTCTTTGCACCAATAATCTTCCCATTTATCTGTAAGTTCTTTTGTGGCAGAAATATAACCGATAGGCGCATCAAACCATACATACAAAACTTTTCCTTCTGCTCCAGGAAGGGGCACAGGCACGCCCCAGTTACTATCACGGGTCATTGCACGCGGCTGTAAACCTTTATCGAGCCAGCTTTTACATTGGCCATATACATTGGCTTTCCATTCTTTGTGATCTTCGAGTATCCATTGCCGTAAGAATGGCTCGTAATCCTGCAAAGGAAAATACCAGTGCGTTGTTTTTCTTTTTACAGGAACCGCATTGCTTAGTGCGCTATGAGGATTTATTAATAATTCAGGACTTAATGATGAGCCACATACTTCACATTGATCACCATAAGCATTTGGATTCCCGCAAACAGGACAGGTACCAATAATATAGCGGTCAGCTAAGAAAGTATTTTTTTCTTCATCAAAATATTGTTCAGTTTCTTTTTCTTCAAATAAACCTTTGTTATACAAATTCAGAAAAAAATCCTGTGCAGTTTTATGATGAATAGCATTAGAAGTGCGTGAATAAATGTCAAATGAAATACCCATTTGCTCAAAGCCATCCTTAATAATTGCGTGAAATTTATCAACAACTTCTTGCGGAGTAATATTTTCTTTCATAGCCCGGATAGTAATAGGTACGCCATGCTCATCGCTTCCACAAACAAATTTTACATCTACTTTTTTTGCTCTTAAGTATCGTGCAAAAATATCGGCCGGAATATAACAACCTGCCAAATGACCAATGTGACTGGCGCCATTAGCATAAGGCAACGCTGCTGTTAATAGATATCGCTTAAATTCTTTCATATTCCATAACACGCAAATATTCTGCGGCTTGCAAAAATACCGCAAAGGATTTCATTGCCCAAACAAACAAACTCCCCACAAGTTGAGGAGTTTTTATTATCTAAAAAGTCATTAATAAATTATTTGCCAGTCATTTCAGAAATATCAACATGCGGAATTAAAACCTTATGATCTTTTTCAACAACAATTTCTTTGGACACATCAAAATCCGCGCTTTGCTTAATATCATTTGATGAAGCGCCAATTTTTATTGTGTATTTTCCTGCATCTGCAATCCATGAAGTACGTTTTGTATCGAAAGATGCGAGGTCTGCTGAAGTAAGATTAATTTTTATAGTTTCACTTTGGCCCGGCCGAAGTAAAGTTGTTTTTGCAAACCCTTTCAATTCTTCTGAAGGCTTATTAAGATTGTCTGTGGGTGCACTTAAATACAATTGCGTAACTTCTTTGCCGGCAACGCTACCAGTATTGGTTATTGTGAAAGAAGCTGTAAGGTTATCAGTAAATGTCGGAGAGCTTAATGTAAGATTGGTGTATGAAAAATTCGTATAGCTTAATCCATAACCAAATTCATAAGCAGTTTTAATGTTGTAAGTATTATAATACCTGTAACCAACATAAATGCCATCATCATAAGTGACTTCGGCGGGCATTTGTTTACCGAATACTCCGTCAGTTGCCTGTTCAGGAAATTCCTTGCCGGGAAAACTTTTTGCTGAAGGCACATCATTATAGCTTACAGGAAAAGTTATTGCGAGCTTGCCCGATGGATTTACTTTTCCACTTAATAAATCAGCGATAGCATTACCACCTTCGAGCCCTGGTTGCCATGCAAGCAAAATTGCGTCTACATCATCTCTCCAACTCGCCACTTCTATTACGCCACCAATATTCAATACAACAATTACTTTTTTGTTTTGGGCGTGAAATGCGTTGCTAACATTTTTTATTAAAACTTTTTCTGTGTCAGATAAATTAAAATCATTTTCTAATTTCCTGTCTCTTCCTTCTCCCGCATTTCTCCCGATAGCAATAACAGCAATGTCTGTTTCAGAAGCTTTTTTATTTATCAGATTATTATCAGCGAAATATTCAGTTACAGGAGGCGTTGGATCTTTGAACTCTTCAAAAAAACTTTTTTTAGGATGCCTTGTATGTTCATCTTTTAAATAGGTTGTATAAATATTTTTTACTTCATCATCGGCTGCATAACCTGCATTGGTAAGGCCTTGCAGCAAAGAAACTGAATATGCTTTGTTTACATCACCGCTGCCGGTGCCGCCTGCAATAAGCTCGTATCCATTAATACCAAACAAGGCAATTTTATTTACGCTTTTATTAAAAGGAAGTGAATTGTTATTATTTTTTAACAACACCATTCCACCTTCGGCTGTGGTTCTCGAAATGGCTGCATCTTTTTTCAGATCAGGTTTATCAGAAAATTTATAATTTTTTGATGAAGGAGATTCGAATACAAGATTGAGAATCCGTTCTGCATTTTCGTCCAAAATTTTTTCATCAAGCTTGCCACTTTTTACAGCATTAATAATTGCAGCTGTTTGTTCGGGTTTGCCTGGCATAATCAAATCATTGCCTGCTTTCATTTGCGCAACGGCATCTTTGCCGCCAAACCAATCTGTCATTACAAGTCCTTTGAAGCCCCATTCTTTTCTTAGGATTGTTGTGAGCAAATCATATTCTTCAGACGTATAAGTTCCGTTTATTTTATTATAAGAGCTCATTACCGTCCAGGGTTGCGATTTTTTAACGGCTATTTCAAATCCCTTTAAATAAATTTCCCTCAGGGCTCTTTCACTCACAATTGTATTTATTGTATTGCGGTGTGTTTCCTGGTTATTTGCTGCAAAATGTTTTATAGAAGTTCCAACGCCATTTGATTCTATGCCATTTACAATTGCTGCAGTCATGTAACCTGCTACAACAGGGTCTTCGGAATAGTATTCAAAATTTCTTCCTCC
Source organism: Chitinophagaceae bacterium (assembly GCA_041691235.1). GTDB lineage: Bacteria > Bacteroidota > Bacteroidia > Chitinophagales > Chitinophagaceae > Ginsengibacter. The sequence goes on along the minus strand of JBEPVC010000078.1, from coordinate 4,602 downwards.
TAAGGGATTGCGTTGAATATTTAAAGCAGGTGCGAGAATAATATCAATTCCATAATCATGCACTTCGCTGCCAAAAGCAACTCCCATATTTTTTACCAATGCCGTATCCCATGAAGATGCAAGCAATGTAGCAACCGGCCATGCAGTAGCATAGTACGACTTTAGGCTATTACCTTTGCGAAAGGGATCAATTCTTACTCCTGCAGGCCCATCGGAAAGAACGATAGAAGGAATGCCTAAACGCGGAATTGCAAATGTAGTTCCTGCGGCGCCTGCAACTTTATCTTGTGTTTGGCCAATAACAGGCCCTTGCGGCTCTTTGCCCGGTATTTTAAAACCATTGCCAACAACAAGCTTTGCCTTTTCTTCTAAAGTCATTTTGCTGACGAGCAATTTGGATTTGGCTGAATAATTCGTTTGTGCATTCAGGTTAAGGACTATGAACATAGCAAGCAAATGCGTAATAATTTTTTTCATTGATGTTTATTTTTGTTTTTATCATTGCGTTATTATGACACAATGATAATATATATTTCTTAATTTCGAATAATTAATTTTAAATCTGTTCATACAACTTATTTTTATATATGGAATTTCGCAAAGAACTAAAAGAACATTTTCTAAAGGGTCATGAAAAATATCTTCGCCATATTTCAATTGACTGCATCACATTTGGCTTTCACGAAAATGAATTGAAAGTATTATTACTGAAAGCGAAATATGCCGGTAAATGGGCATTGCCAGGCGGTTTTGTTCTAAAAGAGGAACATATGGATAATGCGGCAAAACGTATTTTGAAAGAAAGAACAGGATTGGATGAAATATATCTTCAGCAATTTCATGTATTCAGCGCCCCGGAAAGATCTACCAGGAAAATTAACCAAAGGTTTTTAAGTAACATTGGTATAACAGCTGATGAGAGCTGGATGTTTGAAAGATTTATATCAGTGGGCTACAGCGCATTGGTTGATTTTACAAAGGTCCAGCCGGTAGCTGATTTATTCTCTGATGCAATTGGCTGGTTTAACGTTCATGAAATACCTGAATTAATTCTTGATCATGGTGAAATCTTAAAAAAGGGTTTAGAAAATTTGCAGCTGCAACTTAATTTTCAGCCCATAGGCTATAACCTGCTGCCATTAAAGTTTACTATGCCTGAGTTGCAAAAGCTTTATGAAACTATTTTAGACAGGAAATTAGACAGACGAAACTTTCAAAGAAAAATTATAAGCACGGGAATTTTAAAAAAGCTTGGCGAAATAAAAAAAGGAGTAGCACATAAAGCACCCAATTACTATAAATTTGATTTGCGTAAATATCAAAAAGCGTTGAAAGGCGGTATGGGTTTCGAACTTTAATCAATGAAAATTAATTAATGAAGCGTAAAGATTTTCTTTCTTCGGTAATTCCATTAATAGCAGTTGGAACCACCTTGTCTGGTGACAAAACCTTTTTGCAAAATGAATATCCCTCCAAAATTCCGCCTTATTTAAAGCCAGGCGATGTTATCGGAATCACATGCCCTTCAGGGTATATAACTATGGAAGATGTTCAGCCCGCAATTGACAAAATGAAAGAGTGGGGATTTGAAGTTCGGCTAGGCGACACCGTTGGAGCCAAAGATTTTACTTTTGCAGGAACAGATGAAGAACGCGCGGCGGACTTTCAAAAGATGATTGATGATGCTTCAATCAACGCAATTATGCTTGGGCGTGGCGGCTATGGCGCGGTACGCATCATTGATAAAATAGATTTTAAAAAATTTGCAGTAAATCCAAAATGGATAATAGGCTTCAGCGATGCAACTGTTTTTCATTGCCACCTTAATAAAAATTTTGGAATTGCGTCTATCCATTCTAAAATGTGTAATAGCTTTCCCGCTGACCTAACGATAGCGGAACCGTTGCAGATTGAATCTATTGATTCTATCAGGAAATGTTTGATTGGAGATAAAATGCAATATGCTGTTCCATTTAATGAGATGAACAGAACCGGTAATGCGGAAGGAATTTTAGTTGGCGGAAATCTTTCTATTATGCAATCTCTTGCATCTTCTAAATCTGATATTGACACAACGGGTAAAATTTTATTTTTGGAAGAAGTAGACGAATATCTTTACAGCATTGATCGTATGATGTGGTATTTAAAACGGGCGGGTAAGCTGGATAAGATTAAAGGATTAATCATTTGTGGTATTAAAGTTAAGCCCGATGATCCTGGTGACGAATTTGGAAAAACAGTGTATCAGATAATAAACGAAATAGTGAAAGGTTATAATTATCCTGTTTGTTTTGATTTTCCGGTTGGGCATCAAAAAATAAATTATGCATTGAAATGTGGAATGAAACATAGATTAAATGTAACATCAAGCGGAACAAATCTTATTTGCGTTGATTAATTGAAATTTTTTGTTTGACAAATAGTAGAAAATGATAATCATACCACCATATTTAAAACCCGGAGATACAATTGGCATGATTTGCCCGGCAGGATATATGCCGATGGAAAAAATAACTACATGTATTGAAACGCTGACCAATTGGGGCTTTCGTGTAGTGCCAGGTAAAACTCTCGGACACCAGTTTCATTATTTTTCAGGCACAGATGAAGAGCGCTATACTGACTTGCAACAAATGATGGATGATGAAAATATTAAAGCGATATTTTGCGCAAGAGGCGGTTATGGCACCGGAAGAATAATTGACCAACTAAATTTTAAAAATTTTTGCCGGAATCCTAAATGGATAATTGGGTTTAGTGATATAACAGTTATTCATTCTCATTTATTTTCTAATTATAAAATTGTCTCTTTGCATGCGCCGATGGCAGCAGCATTTAATGATGATGAAAATAAAAATCAATATGTGCAAAGCCTTCATGATGCTTTGCTTGGAAGGAAAGCGGATTATAGTGCACACGGGAATAGTTTTAATCAGAATGGTAAGGCATCCGGAATTTTAGTTGGCGGAAATTTATCATTGTTGGCTCATCTCATTGCTACATCTTCAGATATTAAAACAAAAAATAAAATTTTATTTATCGAAGACGTTGGAGAATATATCTATAACGTTGACAGAATGATGTATCAATTAAAGCGAACCGGCAAATTGGAAAATTTAAAGGGATTAATTATCGGGAAATTTTCAGAGCCAAAAGATACCACAATTCCTTTCGGGCAAACTATTGAAGAAGTGATAAAAGAAATTGTAAAAGATTATGATTACCCGGTTTGTTTCGGTTTCCCTGTCAGCCATGATAAAGAAAATTATGCGTTGAAAATCGGAGCAAAATATAAGCTCACCGTTTCTACGTTCAAAGCTGAATTAAAAGAATTATAGAAAACTAAATTTGCTCCATGAAGTTTACGCTCATTCGTTTTCTCAAAACAACTTTTATAAGACTGCGGCTTCACGTTTTATTCGGATGGTGTACAGGATTATGGCAACAGCAGTTGTGGATGACGAGACTTTCAAAGTGGGTTAATGAAAATAAAAAAATTGCCTTCAATGATTTTCCGTCCAAATGGGATTACAATAAACGCTTTGATTTATACAAATACATTATTGAAAAAGAAGGATTGAAAACATCAATAAATTATCTTGAATTTGGTGTGGCTGACGGGCACTCGTTCAATTGGTGGATGACGCAGAATAGCCATGCAGTTTCCCGCTTCTATGGCTTCGATACATTCACAGGTTTGCCTGAAGATTTTGGTCCATATAAAAAAGGAACATTTGCCAACAGCAATAATATGCCGGTAGTAAAAGATGAAAGAGGGAAATTTTTCCAGGGATTATTTCAGCAAACACTACCGGGCTTTTTAAAAAATTTTATAAATACCAACAAAACAATTGTAATGCTCGATGCTGATTTATATACGGCAACTTTATTTACGCTCACAAGCCTTGCGCCTTTTCTTAAAAAAGATGATATTATTTTTTTTGATGAATTTGTAGTTCCCACGCACGAATTCATGGCATACCAACATTTCATAAATTCCTATTATTTTGATTTGGAATTGATAGGCGCTGCCAACAATTATTATTTTGTTGCTTTTAAGGTGAAATAATTTTACAACGATAAAATAGAATCAAGCTTTGAATGAAACAAAGGAAAGTCGTTAAGATTGTTGTGTGATCCTTTATCAATGGTAATAAATTCGTCACCCGGTTTTAAAACTTTTTTTAATTTCTCCGCACAGCTATAGGCAATTACCCAGTCTGAGCTTCCGTGAAAAATAGTTACCGGCACATGCACTTCTTTAAGATATTCGCCGGTTGTTAGTTTGAAAAGCGACATTGCATTGGTTGGATATATAGGGGCATAGGTGTTGAATAGATCAGGAATGCTATAGTAAGGTGTTTCAAGTATAACCCTTTTGCATTGTTTTTTTGACGCAATGTAAGTTGCAATACCTGAACCTAACGATTTACCGTAGACGATAATACTGTCTTTATCAAATTTTGAATTTGCAAGTTTATAAACCTCTCTCGCCTGGAAGTATAAATTTTCTTCGGTTAAATCACCCGTCGTTTTTCCATAGCCGGGATAATCCACCATCCAAACTTCGTAGCCGTTTTTTGTAAAATTATCAGCGTACTG
>JBEPVC010000077.1:0-8573 GCA_041691235.1 Chitinophagaceae bacterium | reverse complement strand
ACACTTCCAGTGGCGACAGGCTTATAAGGAAAGGAAATGAATTTATTGATGAAGATAAGGTTGCGAATGTTGATTCCACTTTTTTCAGGGTATTTGAATTACCGGTTATTGCAGGTAATACGCAAACTGCTTTGGTTGAGCCAAACACCGTGGTGATTACTGAGTCGATGGCAAAGAAATATTTTGGCTCAACAAATGTTATTGGAAAAACAATAGAAACAAAAGATGAAAAAAATCCTTTTTATAAAATTACCGCTGTTATAAAAGATATTCCGCAAAATGAGCACTTTCATTTTGATTTTCTTTTTTCAATGAGGAATGTTAATTATCAATGGGGGCAACTTACAAGCCATAATTTTTATACGTACGTAAGATTGAGGCAGGGTACGAATTACAAAGCATTTGAAAAAAATTTTTCGCAATACATTGATAAATACGTTATGCCCGAGGCAAAAAAGTTTATGCAAATAAATAGCATGGATGAATTTAAAAAAGCAGGGAATAGTTTGGTGTATTCAATGATGCCGCTCACGAAAATTCATTTGTATTCCAACCGTTCATTTGAATTAAGCCCTGGCGGAAATATTCAATACGTGTATATTTTTTCTGCAGTGGCGTTATTTATATTATTGATTGCGTGCATCAATTTTATGAACCTTACTACAGCGCGTTCGGCTAACCGCGCCCGTGAGGTAGGAATAAGAAAAGTGTTGGGCACTCAAAGAAAATTCCTGGTATCGCAATTTCTTTTTGAATCAACAGTAACGGTTTTGTTTTCTTTAATAATTGCCATTGCTATTGTGTACGCAGTATTACCATTGTTTAACGATGTTGCCAATAAACAAATGAACATTGCGAGCTTGTTTACGCCATATATTTTGCCGATGCTGATTGCACTTCCATTTTTAGTTGGGCTAATGGCAGGCAGTTATCCCGCATTCTTTCTTTCTGCGTTTAAGCCAATTGAGGTTTTAAAAGGAAAACTAAATCTCGGCAGTAAAAGCGGTGGCTTAAGAAGTGTGCTTGTTGTTTTCCAGTTTGCAACATCTATTATTCTTATTGTAGGAACAATTGTAGTGTACCAGCAACTAAATTATATTCAAACAAAAAATCTTGGTTATAATAAAGACCAGGTTTTACTTATAAATGGTGTGTCCCTTTTGAATGGTAATGTCAATGCATTTAAAAATGAAGTGCTGCAAATGCCCGGCGTTACCGCCGGAACAATAAGTGGTTATCTGCCTGTGTCAAGTAGTTACAGAAGCGATAACACTTATTCAACCGAAGCTGTAATGAATTCTAAAAATGCGCTGGATATTCAAAATTGGAATATAGATTATGATTACATAAAAACTTTGGGAATGCAGGTAACAAAAGGAAGAAATTTTTCCCGCGATTTTGGAAGTGATTCAACTGCAACAATCATTAATGAAACAGCCGCAAAGTTGTTGGGATTTAATGATCCGTTAGGCAAAAAACTTTATAAGAGTATAGACCCGCAAGGTCATACACAAGCATTCACGGTTATAGGAGTAGTAAAAGATTTTAATTTTGAATCACTGCACCAGGATGTTGGCCCGCTTGTTTTTTTGTTAGGCGGCGGTGGGGGTTTTGGCGCGTTTAAAATAAATGCATCTGAGTCAAGATCACTTATAGCGCAAATACAAAGCAAATGGAAAACATTATCGTCAGGCCTGCCATTCAGCTACCGATTTCTTGATGATTCATTTGATGAAATGTATCGTGCTGAACAGCGAGCAGGAAAAGTTGCGTTGATATTTTCCGTGATTGCGATATTTATTGCGTGCCTTGGCTTATTTGGGCTCGCCACATTTATTGCAGAGCAGCGAACAAAAGAAATTGGTATAAGAAAAGTATTAGGTGCAAGTGTAAATGGTATTGTCCAAATGTTATCAAAAGATTTTATGAAGCTTGTTGGAATTGCATTTTTATTTGCAGCGCCGCTTGCATGGTGGGCAATGCATACGTGGTTGCAGGATTTTGCGTATCGTATAAAAATTGAATGGTGGATGTTTGCATTTGCAGGATTAACAGCTTTGGTAATTGCGTTGCTTACCGTAAGTTTCCAGGCAATAAAGGCAGCCATTGCAAACCCGGTTAAAAGTTTAAGAACAGAATAAAAATTATTTAAAATAAAATTCTATGTTTAAAAATTATTTAAAAACAGCAATACGTAATTTATTAAAAAATAAAACTTTTTCATCAATAAATATTATTGGCCTTGCCATAGGCATGAGCGCTTGTATTATTATTATGTTGTTTGTTTTTTATGAAAGAAGCTTTGATAACTTTCATACAAAAAATATTTACCGCCTCAACGAAGTGCAAAAGTTTGAAGGAATGGGAGCAGCTCAAAAAGTTGGATTGTCAATGTTTGGTATGGGCGCAACTTTAAAAAATGAATTTCCTGAAATAAAAAATTTTACCAGGATACATTGGACAGACAAATATCAAATGACATATGGCGAAAAAAGAATTTTCTTTCAGCAATCGTATTTTGTTGATTCCACTTTTTTACAGTTATTCGATTTTAAATTGATAAAAGGCAACAGGAAAACTGTTTTGCAAAACCCACATAGTGCTGTGTTAACTGAAACCGCAGCTAAAAAATTATTTGGTGATCAGGATCCAATAGGGAAAACCATTAATCACTATAGCAGTGACACAACCGATTTTGTTGTAACCGGAATTTTGGAAGACGTACCTCAAAACTCGCAATTGCAATTTGAAGCTTTATATTCATTTAGCACAGTTTATAAACCGTGGATGTTTGATAGCTGGGGAAGCAACTGGTTAGATACTTATTTTGAATTGGCGCCTAATACAAATGTTGCAGCTCTTGAAAAAAAGTTTCCTGCGTATTTAAAAAAATATCTTGCAAGAGATGATAATTGGAAAGGAATTGAATTATTTCTTCTTCCTTTAAGAGAAATACATTCGGGTGCTACAGATATTGGCCTGGATTATCTTAACTATCAAAAGTTTGATAAGAATTATACAAATATATTTTTTGCAATAGCCCTAATAGTAATGCTTATTGCATGCATAAATTTTATGAATTTATCTACTGCGCGTTCAGCAGAAAGGGCAAGAGAAGTTGGGGTAAGGAAAGCAATTGGAGCACGACACTGGCAATTGTCCACCCAATTTTTAAGCGAATCAATTATCTTATCGCTGTTTGCTTTAATAATTGCAATTTTTCTTGTTGAATTATTTTTACCTTTTGTTAACCAACTGAGCCAGCGTTCACTTAAATTTCCTCTTTTCAGTAATATATGGTTACTGCTTTCAGTTGTTGCAGGCACAGTATTTATCGGGTTGATCTCAGGGCTTTATCCTTCTGTATATTTATCATCATTTAATCCTGTGAAAGTTTTAAAGGGTTCAATTCAAACCGGGAAAAGTAAAGGAAGTATAAGAAATATCCTTGTAATAGTTCAATTTTCAAGTGCTATCTTTTTAATGATTGCAACCATTTTTACATTAAGACAATTAACCTACATGCAGAAAAGCGATCCGGGCTTTAACCGGGAACAGGTAGTGACAATACCGCTTGATGGAGTTACTTACAAAAAGTTTGATTTATTAAAACAGGAATTTTTAAACAATACGCTGGTATCTGCTGTAACAGGCGCACAGGATGTACTAGGAAGTCATCTTGATCAATCTGGTGTTGAATTTAAAGGTGATGGCCCCAAGCGCCAGCTTACTTCTACAAGATTAATTGTTGATCATGATTATTTAAGCATGTATAAAATTCCATTGGCGTGGGGCAAAAATTTTTCTTCTGATCCTTCACTTAATGGTAAAGAATATATCATTAATGAATCACTAGCGAAAGAATTATTGAAAGATAATTCTAAAGCATCGATGCAATCATTAATAGGAAAACATTTTGGTTTCGATTCTCTCGGAAGCATTATAGGTATTGCAAAAGATTTCAATTTTAATTCGCTCCATTATAAAATTGAAACATTGTATATGTTCAGTCAAAAAGATTGGGGCTTTAGTAACATATCAGTAAAAATAAATGGCAATCAAACAAAAGATGCGCTTGCTTACATTCAGTCTGTATGGAAAAAAACTTTCCCGGATCATCCTTTTGAATACCAATTTCTTGATGAACATTTCGCCGATGTCTATAGATCAGATTCGCAGGTAAGTACAATTGTTGGAGTGCTTGCTGTGTTAGCAATTATCATATCATGTCTTGGATTATTTGGCCTTGCTTCATATTCTGCAGAACGGAGAGTGAAAGAAGTAGGGATACGAAAAGTATTAGGTGCATCAGTACAAAATATTGTTACGATGCTTTCAAAAGATTTTTTGAAATATGTTTTGATCTCTGCAATTATTGCATTGCCTCTTGCATGGTTGAGTATTTATAAATGGCTTCAGGATTATGCATATCGCATAAACCTGAGCTGGTGGATTTTTGCAGCAGCGGTTTTAATCGCAATAATTATTGCTTTTATAACAATCAGTTTCCAGGCAATAAAAGCAGCTATTGCAAACCCGGTGAAAAGTTTAAGAACGGAGTAAATAATGCTAACGGCGAAGATTAAACGAATATTATAATGATAAAAAATTATTTCAAAATCGCATGGCGCAATATTATTAAAAGTAGCCTTTATTCATCTGTAAATATTATTGGCTTGTCTGTCGGCATAACATTTACGTTGTTGATAAGCGCTTATGTTTGGAGCGAGCTGCAGGTGAACTCACATCTTAAAAATGCGGATCAGCAATACATTCTTCAAAGCAAATGGAAAGATCCCAACCAGGGCCTTGAACTCACTACTATGGGGCCACTTGCAAAGGCGTTGAGGGAACGGAATCCGGACCTCGTAGCAAATTACTGTCGCTGGGATGGCATTACTTCAAATGTTTCCAAAGGTGAAAAAAGTTTTAGGGAAGGTTTGCAAATATGCGACAGTACTATGTTTACTATGTATGGATTTACATTATTATATGGTGATCCTAAAACCGCTTTCGACGGGCCATTTTCTGTAGTAATTACAGATAACATGGCAAAGAAATATTTTGGGAAAACAAATGTGATTGGTGAAACACTTACCATCGAGAACTTCTCTGGTTCAAAACATGATTTTATGATCACCGGTGTATTGAAAGAGCCATTTAAAAATTCCGTGACTTATCTGAATGATAACAACAATAACCAGTTTTATATTTCAGAAAAAAACATTAGCTACTTCGGGAGAAATATGGACTGGCCCAATCAGTATATTGTAGGCTATGTTGAACTGCAAAAGGGAGTGAAACCGTCAGACCTCGGGAAGCCAATAAAATATCTTATGAAGCAAAATGCTCCTCCACAAATTGCTGTAGGCATGACGCCTTTTCTCGTACCGCTAAAAGATTATTATCTCAAGAGCAATAATGGCCTGGTAGAGAAAATGCTTTATGCTTTGTCGGCAATCGCTGTTTTTATATTACTGATGGCCATCATTAACTTTATAAACATGTCCGTAAGCCGGTCGGCTACACGTATGCGTGAGATTGGTATTAGAAAAGTTCTTGGAGGTTTAAAGAAGCAATTGATCATGCAGTTTTTAATTGAATCAATCATACTGGTATTTTTTGCAATGGGCTTCGCACTTTTCTTTTTTGTATTAACAAGGGAGATGTTTGGTAATATTCTCGGAAAAGAAATTCCGGCCTTAAGTGACTTCCCGGTTTATTTTATTGCTTTTCCAGCCATGCTTATTTTAATCATCGGTTTTATCGCCGGCATTTACCCCGCATTTGTATTGTCTTCATTAAAATCGGTTGATTCACTCAAAGGAAAATTATCAACTATAAAAGAAAGGGTATGGCTGCGAAAATCGCTTGTAGCATTTCAATTTGGTACTGCTACTATTGCCTTCATCGGTGCGATTATTATCTCATCTCAAATCAATCTTTTTTTTAGCAAAGACATTGGCTTTAATAAAGATTATATTATTTCAGCTCAATTGCCGAGAGACTGGACCCCGCAGGGAGTTACTAAAACCGAAAATATGCGAAGGCAGTTTGCCGCACTGCCACAGGTAGTCAATGCAACACTTTCATTCACCGTTCCTGATGGCAATAGTTCCGGCAGTGCATCATTGTATAAAGCAGGCGCAGATTCAACCACGGCAATTGCATCTGAACAAATCGTAGCTGATGAATATTATGCTTCCACTTTTGGTATCCCAATGGCTTCAGGAAAATTTTTCAGTGAGCCAGGCGCATTCACAGATTCCTTTTCGATAGTTATTAACGAAATGCAGGCAAGAGCATTTGGCTGGAAGGATCCGCAGGATGCTATCGGCAAGCAATTGAAATTTCAAAACGGCGGACAGCCATTTACGGTAGTTGGCGTAACCAAAGATTTTCATTTTGGTTCTATGCAGAAACCAATTCAGCCTGTTTCATTTATTCATGTAAGCGTCGCAAATGTCTATCGGAATTTTTCATTCAAAGTAAAGCCAGGAGATATTGGCAATACCATCAGTGTGTTGCAAAAAAAATGGTCGGCATTGATGCCCGGGGTTCCGTTTGAATATTCGTTTATGGACGAATCTTTAGCTAAACTGTATAAATCGGAAATTCAACTTAAGAAGGCGTCTTACACTGCAACGGTATTAGCATTAATAATTGTGCTGCTTGGTGTACTTGGCTTAATCTCATTGAGTGTGCAAAAACGCACCAAAGAAATCGGGATAAGAAAAGTATTAGGCTCGTCTGTTACCAGCATCATGTCATTGTTTATGAAAGAATTTTTATTGGTTATAATAATTGCCGGCGTTGTTGCGTGCCCGTTAGCTTATATTATTATGAATAAATGGCTGCAGGCTTATGCATACAGGATAAATATAACAGCAGGGCCATTTGTGTTGTCTCTGTTGGTGCTTGGTTTTATAACGGCATTATTAATTGGGATTCAAACTATAAAAGCAGCTACTGCAAACCCGGTAAAATCACTACGAGCAGAGTAGCGATTTGCAAAAAGGGCTGCAGGTTTGAGAACAGAATACCGATTGTAAATAATAAAGATTAAAAAAAATAACAACTAAAAAAAATTATGATAATCAATTACCTGAAAATTGCGCTTCGCAATATTTTTAAAAGAAAAGGATATTCATTGTTGAATATTGCCGGCCTGACCATTGGTATGAGCTGCTGCCTGCTTATATTTCACTATGTATCTTACCAAAGAAGCTATGATGATTTTGAACCTGCTTCAAAGCAAATTGTTCGTGTGCGGCTGGATAGTTACCAGAGAGGCGTGCTTGCTTTTAAGTCCGCAACTTCTTATCCTGCCATTGGCCCGGCAATGAAAAAAGATTTTCCCGAAGTTCAAAATTTTTGCAGGCTTATCGATGATAATCTTTTGCTTTCAAATGACGCTCAGGATAAAAAATTTTCAGAGAACAAAGGCTATTATGCCGATACATCTGCAATAGATATGTTTGGCCTTCATATCGTAAAAGGAAATCCGAAGACAGCTTTGGAAGGACCTGATAAAATTATTCTTTCAGAAACGACTGCAAAAAAATACTTCGGCAACGAAGATGCAATAGGAAAAAATTTGATTAATAGAAATGCGTCTCAGCCAGAGCTACTCGAAGTTACAGGTGTTTATAAAGATTTCCCTGCTAACTCACATCTTATTATGCAATACCTTGTTTCTTATTCCACACTTGGAAAAGAGCTGCGTGCATCGGGTGATACTTCCAATTCGAGTGAAACTGCCTGGGGTTGGTATGATTTTTACATTTACGTACAACTAAAGCCTGGCGCTAATTACAAGAGCCTTGAAGCAAAGCTTCCTGCATTTACAAATAAATATATTAACAGCAATGAATATTATAAAGCAAATAATGTTCGTGCAGAGCTGCACTTCATACCATTAAACGATATACATCTTTATTCCAACTACAACCAGGAAGCAGAAGTGAATGGAAACGGCCAGGCTGTATCGTTTCTTTTTCTTATAGCAATATTTATTATTTGCATTGCATGGATCAATTATATAAATCTTGCTACTGCACGATCAGTTGAACGCGCAAGAGAAGTGGGCGTGAGGAAAGTGCTCGGAGCGTTGCGCAATAATTTAATAAGGCAATTTTTAACGGAAAGCTTTTTACTGAATTTTATCTCATTAATATTATCAATCATGCTATTTTTTCTGTTGCTTTATCCCTTCGATAAATTTACAGGAGGAGAAGTATATACAGGATTTTCGTTAACCACTGATTACTGGCTTGTATTTTTAAGCCTGTTTGCTGCAGGCACGTTGTTATCGGGATTGTATCCTGCCTTTGTGTTATCAGGTTTTAAACCTGTGCTTGTTTTGAAAGGAGCTTTTAAAAATACAAGCAGCGGCTTGCTGCTTCGTAAAAGCTTAATCATAGTGCAGTTTATTACCTCTGTCGTTTTAATAGCAGGAACTATTATTGTTTACCAGCAGGTAATGTACATGCGCAATCAAAGCCTTGGTGCTGATATGAATCAAACGCTTGTGCTGAAAGGCCCGCAAACACTGGCGGACTCGCTTTATCAAA
>JBEPVC010000076.1:0-8580 GCA_041691235.1 Chitinophagaceae bacterium | reverse complement strand
GAATATCTGTTTGTCTTGTTTAGCGTTTCAAAAAAAAGTTTTGCTTTTTTATTTTTTGAAAGTTCTTTCATAAAATAATCAGGAATAATCATTTCGGTGGGAGAATCGTAAGCTTGCTCCCACCTTCCGTCTGCTTTGGCTTTATTAACTTCTTCTAAGCCGGAAGGCTGCATCTTTCCAAGTGATATAAGGCGTCCGATATGATCCGTATTTCTTTTTGACCAGATGCTTTTTGACCTTCGCGGCGTAAACTTTTGAATCCAGGAAATATCATCATATTTATTCTTCTGCCCATCTATCCAGCCATAGCAAAGCGCTTCATCCAGGGCTTCGTTATATGTTATTGTTTTTTCACCGGAATCTTTTTTAAAAAGTCTTAACCAGGTACCATTAGAAGTATCGTGATTTTTAGCAAGCCATTTTTCGAATTGCTTTGGCGTTTTAAAAGAGAGTGCCGGTTCAAGTTGAGATGAAGTTTTCATGTTAGTCATCTATTGCATTTCATGAATTAGAGATTCATAACGTTTACGATTAATCGCAATCAAAATATATTATAATTACTTACAAATTTATTATTAAATCAAAGCTTCAGATACATGATGTAAGCGTTTGTTAACCCTTCTTTAATATGATTAAATGCTTCCGGTATTTCACCAATAATTTCAAACCCCAGCTTCTTCCACAATCTTATTGCCCGTTCATTACTTTTTACAACAATATTAAATTGCATTGCTTTATATCCTAGCCGTTTTGCTTCTGTCAACGAAAATTCTCCCATGGCATTTCCGATACCTTGTCCTGATGTTGAAGGCAATGTAATATATGATGCGTTGGCAATATGTGAACCAAGATCAGGCTGGTTGTCTTTGATAATAAAAGTTCCAACAGCTTTGTTATTTGATATCGCAACATAAGTGTGTTTATCCGAGCCATACCAATACGCCAGCATTTTTTCTTTTGAAGATGCGGGATCAAAAACGTAAGTGTCGCCTTTCGAAATTACCGGATGTATAATATTCCAGATTTGATCTGCATCTGCAAGCAGGGCTTTCCTTATCTCAATCACATGCATTATTTATTCTCTATATCACGATGACTTTCCTGGAGTAATAAGATAAAATATAGTCAGCCCGAAAAATTCCATTTAAGAATATTTGAATCAGTATCCTAATGAGAAACTTTTATATAACCCCAGCCATCGTGTTGTTTTGAAATAACTTCATAAATGCCATCGGGAACAATTTGAACACCGGGAAGCAATTGGCTTTTGTCAATTTTATTACTCCTCATTGCAATCGCACACACTTTAAAAGCTACATTCTTTTTGTCTGCATAGCTTTTTATTCCATCAGCTACTATGGATCTTCCCTGTACAATCATGCCGAGTGATTTACCAAAAAAAACCATTTCAACATTTGCATCAGGGTTATTATCCACCACTTCTGATATCCATTTTATTGCCATTTTTTGCGTAAGGGTATCATCGCTCGTCATATCAAAAACTACATTGTAAGGAACTTTTTGTGCGAAACTAAAATTGCTGCACAATAAAATTATCACGATAAGTAATGCTTGCTTTTTCATGTAGAAGGTTTTTAGTTTATTTAAAGATAGCGCGGAGTCAGAAAGGATATCAAATTTAGAAATTTAATTCTTCATTTTACAAAGTAGTTGTTACGAGAATTGGGTTATCCTGGATTATTTCTAAAAAAGTTTGTCCATTCTTCCTGTTTCTTTCGATCATAAATTCTGGCAGGTGTTATTAAATATTGAAAGAAGATCTGATGTGCTTTACAATAATCTTCAACCGTCTTAATCTCTCTTTTTATATTCGGAATATTTCCAAAAGTCTTTCGGGTAAAACAAACTTTTTTGAGTTTTTTCAGCTTTTTAATTTGCCTAATGACATCTTGATTGATGGTTATCTTTTTGTCAATGTAATCATCTTTATAATTTGTTTCCGAACCTTCGCCCACTTCAATTTCACCAACAACATCAATAAAATCAATTTTCATTTGACGCATAAAAGCGCTCTTATCTTCTTTTGATTTTCTTTTAAGGTTTGGAAGATTGAATGCCAGCGGCAATAGTTGCCACAAATAATTCCGGCTTCTTCCATAGAAAAAATCAGCGGGATTTTTTTCAGTGTCAGGATTAAAAGTGCCCACTATTAAAATTTCTGTTTGCGGGCTTAATGTATGATTAGTGAACCTGTGTTTTATTTTCATAGAAAGGTTGATAAAATTAAACGACTTTTCTATTTTATTGAAAAAGATTTTACCAGCTTTTTATCTGCCGAGCTACCGCCAAGAGTTAAGGTATAATTACCCGGGTACAATTTCCAGGCATGATTTGTAATATCCCATTTCTGCAAGTCATTTACGGAAATGGCTAAACGAACTTCCTCCTCACCATTTTTTTTTACAGCTACTCTTTTAAATTGTTTTAATTCCTTTACCGGCATTCTTGCAACACCGGGATATTCAATATAAGCCTGCACCACTTCATCTCCATCCATTGCCCCGGTGTTTTTTACATTGACTGAAAAAACAATACTATCATTCTTAGAATAAATTGTTTTAGGAATTTGTTTCCATGTATAACTAAAACTTGTATAGCTTAATCCATATCCAAAAGGATATTCTACAGCACCTGTAAAATAGCGATAAGTTCTTCCCTTCATATTATAATCGCTATAGTCGGGAAGATCATCAACTGATTTATAAAATGTAACAGGCAACCGGCCTGATGGAGAAACTTTTCCAAAAATAATATCTGCCAAAGCATTGCCGCCTTGCTCTCCGGGATACCATGCCATAATAATCGCGTCAGCATAAGGAGCTATCTCGTCAATATCAACAGCGCTGCCGCCGGTTATAACTGCCGCAATAGGTTTATGCGATGCTTTACGCAAGGCTTTTAAAAATGCAACATGACCTTCGGGCAATTTTAAGTTTGTTCTGTCCGCGCCATTTTTTGATAAAAAGGCATCGCCTTCCTCACCTTCCATCATTGGCGTTAAGCCAAGCACAGCAACTGTTACATCTGACTCATTTGCATTTCCTATTCCGCTGAAATGAACTGAGTCAACAAAATCATTTCCTAAATCATATTCAACATTTATACCGGGCCCTGCAGCTTTTACAATACCTTCAACAAAGGTGATCATGTCAGAAGATATACCATGATAGTTAGCAAGTAAAACATCGATGGTAGAAGAATTACAGCCCGTAACATAAATAGAAGACGTGTTGCTTAAATGTATTGGCAAAATGTTTTTATCATTTTTTAAAAGCACCATGCTTTGCGCTGCCATGTTGCGGGCAAGATCAATATGATAAGAAGATCGAACACTATCAGCACCATACAATGCATAAGGTGAAGACGACGGATTATCATAAAATCCCAATTTAAATTGGGTACGAAGCGATGTACTTAGCGATGCATCGATTTCTTTTTCAGTAACTAAATTTTGCTGCACAGCTTTCATCAAATCATCCTGCAATAAATTAGAACAATCTACATTCACACCCGCCTTAATGGCTGCAGCAGCCACTTCTACGCTATTAGGCAAAACTTTATGCCCGTTCCAGATATCTTCAAGCGCCCAGCAATCTGTAACATGATGCCCTTTAAATCCCCATTCGTTGTTTAAAATATTCAATAAAGTTTTGCTGATGTTTGCAGGCTCACCGTTAATACGATTGTATGCGCCCATTATAGCTTCTACACCTGCATTAACCAAAGTATGAAAAGCCGGAAGATATGTTTCACGCAAATCTTTTTCATCAACTATTGCATTAAAAGAATGCCGCGTTGCTTCCGGTCCGCTATGCACCGCAAAATGTTTTGCACAGGCAGCAGTTTTTAAATGATTAGGATCATCTCCCTGCATACCTCTTACAAAAGATGCCCCCATGCGGCCGGTTAAATACGGATCTTCACCATAAGTTTCTTGTCCCCGGCCCCATCTTGGATCTCTGAAAATATTAATGTTAGGCGACCAGAAAGTTAAGCCCATATATTGAAGGTGGCGATCTTTGGCAATAGCAAGATTGTATTTTGCGCGGGCTTCAGTTGAAATTGCCGAAGCGGTTTTTTGTAAGAGATCGTCATTAAAAGTTGCTGCCATTCCAATGGCCTGCGGAAACACTGTAGCCTCTCCCGCACGCGCCACACCATGAAGCGCTTCATTCCACCAATTGTAAGCGGATATGCCTAACCGTGAGACCGCCTTACTCCTGTATCCGAGTAATGAAATTTTTTCTTCTAATGTTAAACGCGAAACAAGATCTTTTACTCGTGCATCAATAGGTAGCGAAGCATTCCGGAATGTTTCCGTTTGCTGCGCAAAAAGTTGTGACGTTGTAAAAAATAATAACAGAAGAAGTAAAGCCGGGTATTGCGATTTTTTTGAAAAATAAATAGACATGGAACACCAAAAATTTTTATTATGATTGATAATAATTTACCAGCATAGCAAACCAACAAAATAAAAATAGTATTTGGGAAATATTTTTCAACATCATTGAACATCTATATCAAAAGCGCAAGATGCCCCGCCCAATGGAGCAGGCCCTACAATTTGTGGAGCAAATGAATAGGTCCCCGACGAAACCGGCGTGCCGCTTCCTTTCAGTGCTATATATTGAGCTCCCAATGTTGTAAAGCTTCCTGTATAAGAAAATATCATTCCATTCACTGTGTTAGTGGCAATAGTAAAATTTCCCAGAACAGTAACGAACACATGTATGCTGGCTGTATTGGAAGCAGACAAAGCAACGTTGGATGAATAAGTACCTTCCACTGTATAAATGCATGGGTTCGGATTACCAAATCCGGATTCAAGAACATAAGTTGCAGGTGGTCCCGGATTTTGAATGGTAAGTTGAAAGCTGCAATGCGATGAGTTTCCCGATGGTGTAAATGCAAGGTTCCTGGGCAAGTCAGGGGTACCAGAGCCAGGTAGGGTAACGGTTTGAATTCCCAAACTTGTGAAGTTACCCTTTGCCGAAAAGCTTATGCCATCAAGTGTATCGGTTTTTATTATATAAGGACCCGTCCCGGTTACATTTACATTAATAAAAACGGTATTGGAACTTACTAACGGAACACCTGCAGTATAATCCCCGATTATTTTTGCATTGATACACGAGTTAGGATCTCCAGCCAAAGTAAAACTTCCCATTGGTGCCGATGTCGTATCTACTTTAACAATGAACGAACATCCTGCACCGACAGGTGGAGTAAAAGTATAGTTACCTGTTGCTACCGGGGTTCCGGCTCCCGTTAAAGTAATTGTTTGCGAACCGGGTGTCGTAAAATTTCCATAAGCAGAAAAGACCATGCCATTGGTTGAATTGGTGTTGAGACAATAAATTCCGGGTGTGGTAACATCTACATTAAGTTGTACAGTATTTCCTGTTCCCAAAGGATTGCCTGTGTTATACTTTCCGGAAACAACACTGCCGGTACAGGTTCCACCTGTTCCGTTCAAAGTAAATAGAGCGGTGCCCGGGGCAGAGCCACCTGCGACGCATCCTTCAAAACTATATTCCTTTTGGCAACTACTTAAGACCAGGACACTAACCATCAATGCCAAAGGGCCAATAAAGTAAGAATTAAGTTTATGCATGTTTACATTTAATATTCAAAAACATTACGGTTTATAAATATACTTAGCTTTTAGTGCGTCCAAAAATTATCGCGGAGGTTTATTTTATTTTGAATAATTATTTTTCCATATCATAAAATAAGAACAATAGTACCTGCAATGATCAACAATGCGCCAACGGCGATTTTAAGTGTAAGGCCTTCTCCCAAAAATATTACCGAGAGTATAATAGCAAGAGCAACACTCAACTTGTCAACGGGAGCTACCTGTGAAACTTTACCGAGTTGTAATGCTTTGAAATAAAAAATCCATGAAAGGCCGGTTGCAATTCCGGATAAACAAAGAAAAATAATATTCTGTTTTGAAAGAGTATTAATTGTAGTAGCGCCTCCCTTCACAAAAGCAATACCCCACGCAATAATTAAAATAACAATAGTTCGTATAGCAGTCGCCAAATCGGTGTCCACGCCTTTTATGCCTACCTTAGCAAAAATGGCTGTAAGTGCTGCAAAAAATGCAGAAAGTAATGCATATATCCACCACATAATATTTTTATTTATAGAGTTTATTAATAGTTCAAAAATACACCTTCATAATAGAAATAACGTACATCCCTACCCGAAATAATCAAACTGCCGCTTATCATTCTAATAATATTCTTTTTGAAAAATATCATTAAAAAATTATCCCATTGATGAAAGAAACTTAAATTAGAGTAATATTTATTCACCCTTTATAAAACTATAGTATTGATACTAGGCATTACGCCTTAAAGAAATTCGCTTATGAAAAAATCACTGGCAGGGTTTTTAGTATAACATTAAATTCATCTTAATGAAATCTTCATACAAAACACTTTTGCTGCTGTTGTTCAGTTTTATTTTTTCATTAATAACTTATGCCCAGGAAAATAAAGTAGGTGATTCAACGGCATTTAAAAAAGTAAGTGCCGGCCCGCAATACAGGCGATCCGGCTGGCACCAGTTTTTATGGGGCAAAAATTACCGGAAGGAATGGTACACTCCTGTAAGCCTCCCTGTTTTTTTATTAGATAAAAATAAGGGCGGTCTTAAACCAGACAAAGAAGGCGGCGGCCATCAAACAACATCGCTGCACCTGCAAACCCAAAGCGGGGAAAACTATTCCCTCCGTTCTGTTGACAAAAGACTTGGAAAAGTTTTGCCCGAAAATTTTAAAGGAACTTTCATTGAACATATTGTAAATGATGAAGTTTCAATGTCCAATCCTTATGCAGCCGTAACAGTTCCGGGCATGGCCGCAAGTGCCGGTATTTATCATACCGAACCCAAATATGTTTTTTTACCACCGCAGGACGCGCTTGATACTTTTAATAATCTTGCAAATAATGTTTACCTCTTTGAGCAACGATTAAAAGGAGATTGGTCATCTTCAGATAACCTCGGAAATTTTGATAAATTTTTAAGCACAGATGAAGTGCTGAAACAACTCCAGGAAGAAACTGAAAATACAGTTGACCAGACTGCGTTTGCAAAAGCTAGATTATTTGATATGTTTATAGGCGATTGGGATCGCCATGAAGATCAATGGGGATGGGGCATTGAAAAAAAAGGGGGCAAAAAAATATTTGTTCCAGTTCCGCAAGACCGGGATCAGGCTTATTTTAAGCACAACGGGTTGATTCTTGACCTGGCAATTTATTCTGCAGGCATTCATTATATGCAAAGCTTTAAATACAAAATTCATGATGTAACCAAAATGAATTTTGAAGAAAGAGGCCTTGACAGAATTTTTACAAACCAATTAAATCTCCAGGACTGGATAGCTGCTGCAAAAGATTTGGAAAACTCACTTACTGATAAAGTTATTGAAAACGCCATAAAAAAATTACCTCCTGAAATTTTTTCAATATCAGGAAAAGTAATTATCCGTGATTTAAAAATGAGAAGAAATAATTTAATTCAGGATGCAACAAAATATTATTTATTCCTGGCCAGAGAAGTAGAAATTGTTGGCACAAAAGGTTCAGAATATTTTGAGGTAAACCGGTTAAATAATAATAAAACAACAGTAAACCTGTATAACAAAACCAAAGAAGGTATAAAAGAAGAAAGGCCTTTTTATTCACGAACATTTCTTACAAGTGAAACAAAAGAAATCAGGCTGTTTGGTTTATCAGGAAAAGATATTTATACAACAAAGGGCAATGTAAATAAGGGAATAAAAATCAGGATAATTGGCGGCGATAAAAAAGATTCTATTACAATAAACTCTTCATCCAATAAGAAAACACATATTTATGATGATGCTGATAATTATTTTCTAACAGAGACTAAAACAAGGCGTCATATTTCGGGAGACAGCGACATCCATAAATATGAATACAAAAGTTTTGTTTACGACAAACGAGGAGCGGCTCCGTCCTTATTTTATAGCGATGCAGATCGTCTTTTTGTTGGATTAGGATATAAATGGGAACACCACCATTGGAGAAATCTGCCATACGTATTTAAGCAATACATCGGTGTGAATTATTCAATTACCCAGCGGGCAATAAGTTTAACTTATAAAGGTATTTTTCCCAATACAATTGGTAAATGGAGTCTTGAATTATTTGGCAATTACGATCTTATACGATGGACGAATTTTTACGGACTTGGCGATACAACGTCGCTTACAACAAAAGATAAAGATTTTAACAGGATGAGAACCCACGAGGCAATTGGAAGTATCGGCTTTAATCGTAAAGCCGGAAATAATAATTTCGCAATTAAAGCATTTGTTCAAACAATAAAAATTATTAGCGACGGCGGGCGTTATGTTGTCAAAAATATTTTGCCTGTTAGTCCGGATATATTTAAACAAAAAACTTTTTTTGGCGCAGAAGCAGGCTATAGCCTTGCCAGCCTCAACGATGCAATAGTTCCGACGAAAGGAATAACTTTTTCAGCAAAGGCCTCTTATACACAAAATGCAAATCAAAGCAG
>JBEPVC010000075.1:0-8629 GCA_041691235.1 Chitinophagaceae bacterium | reverse complement strand
GTGTTCCTGTTTTATCAAAAACAATAGTTGTGATTTTTCTTGAATTTTCAAATGCAGTTCTGTTCTTTATCAACAAGCCATGCTTTGCAGAAAGCGCAGTGGATTTTGCTACTACTAACGGTACCGCTAACCCTAAAGCATGAGGGCAGCAAATAACAATTACGGTAACCATGCGTTCCATGGCAAAGGCCAATGTTTGCCCGGTTAAATACCAATATAAAAATGTGGCGACACCTGCAACGATAGCAATAATAGTCAGCCATTTTGCAGCAGTATCAGCCAACAGTTGTGTTTTTGATTTTGATTTTTGCGCATCATCTACTAATTTAATTACCTGTGATAGGTAAGAATCTTTGGCCGCATGAGACACGGTTATTTTTATTGCCCCATTTCCATTTATTGCACCTGCAATTACTTTATCGCCTTTTGTTTTTTGAACGGGTTTGCTTTCACCAGTAAGCATGCTTTCATTCAGGTAACTTTCTCCATCTGCAATAATTCCGTCTGCTGCCACTTTTTCTCCGGGCTTTACTAAAATTATATCGCCTTCTTTGAGCGTATCAGTTTTTACATCATGTACTTTATCATCCATTATTATATGTGCATCTGATGGCATTAGTTGTACTAATAATTCTAATTCCCTTGATGCACCCATAACTGATTTCATTTCTATCCAATGCCCTAAAAGCATGATGAGAATAAGGGTTGTCAGTTCCCAAAAGAAATCCATGCCCTGCAAACCAAATACAATCGCAACACTGTATATGTATGCTACTGTTATGGCAAAGCCAATCAAAAACATCATGCCAGGAGTTCTTGATTTTACTTCATCTGCCAGGCCCTTTAAAAACGGCCAGCCCCCATAAAAAAATACAATCGTTGATAAAGCAAAAAGTAAATATTGCGAACCTAAAAAGCTGATGTTGATGCCTAACCAATGCTGTATCATTTGCGATAAGAGCATGATAGGGATTGTAAGTATCAGCACTGTATAGAACCGCTTTTTGAAATCAGCAATCATCATCGCATGGTGGTTATGGCCTGCCATGCCCATTGATGGGTTTGAACCATGTTGCATTTTGCTATGATCCATTTTTGAATGATCCATAATTACTACTTTCTGCTTTGTTTCGGGGGTTTGTTGATGTTCCATAATTGATAATTTATTTACAACGGTTTTTCTTTCTTATAAAAAGAAATTTTAAAATCTTACAATTGTTTTCCCAATACGTTTCAGCATTGTATTTAATTTTTTTGTGAAAGGCTGTCTTTCGTTTTTGTTGCCCAATCCACAATCAATGCTTTACTATCTTTAGTAAGTTTTGCATTTGTATGCATCAGTGTATATGAAGGTAAAGGCATTGATCCGTCATTAATGCTATTGATTATTGATCGTAATTTATTTTGTTGCTTTCGTTTTGTATAATTTCCAAACTCACTAAAATTGAGATCTGCTTTTCCTTCTTTAATATGCAAGGCCAGCCACCACGCACCCGGCTGAATAAATGAATACCAGGGATATTGAGTGTTGTTACTATGGCAATCATAGCATGATGTTTTAAAAACATCCATTACATTTTCAGGAACACTAATAATTTTTGATATGTCTGTCGGCAATATCTGCTCATTTTTATTTTTAAGTGGTTGTATAAATTGTATTGCTACAAATACAACCACTGTTGTAAATAGTATTTTTTTTACCAGACTCATTCTCATCTTATTTTAATTCTTCTTTTACTGATCCGCAAGTGGGCATTTTTTTCCCGAGATAAGGATTTTTGATGTCTTTTGTTTCACTAAGCCATATAGCTCCATTACCATTATTATACATGGGACAATAGTCTTTGTATAATGTTTGTCCACTGCCAAATGCTTTTACCAAATCATATATATCCTGGCTTAGCATATAAAAATGCTCCCGTTGGTGCCTGATGTTGTTACCATTCATACTGATGTGTTCTGCATGTTCTGCCGCATCATCTTTTATATCTTCAAACGTTTTCTTCTTACCAGCAGTTAAGGAACCTTCATCAAAGTTTTTAAATGCATCCTCCATTGCATTACCTGCTGTTGCAGCATCTTTTCCATTATCATTGGCAAATGCGTTTTTCATTTGCAGATAACTGCCGACAATTCCATTTATGGACACAGATTTCATATCCTTACCTGCTACTGTTGATGTTGCATTTGTTTTGGCAGAAGAATGTAAAGAATCATTGCTCATTTTATTTGCCTCATCAGATTTATTGTTGCTGTTGTTACAGGCTGCTAAGAAGATTGCAGCAATTGCAATAGCAAAAAACGTATTTTTCATTTTTTAAATTTTAATGTTTGGGTTTGAATCATTATTGTATGGTTTCTGTAACCTTACCGCAGGTAATCATTGCATTACCGAAGTAAGGATTTTTGATAGTCTTCTCACTGCTTAACCAATACGATTTTTTCATAGGACAATATGCTTTATAAACAGGGTCTGAAGTGAGTTGAACCGCTTTTGCTAACGCAAACATATTTGTAGAAAAATTTGCAAAAGCTGAACGTTGCTTACTGATGTCTTTAGTTTGCGAAATTTGGCCTGCATCTTTTAATAAAGCATTGCGGCTGGCTTCTGCAATTGTATGCTCACTAATGCCATTGATTGTTTTTACAAATGCTTCTGCATTCATGGCGGCATTATTTGCATTGCCACTTACCAGTGCATCTTTAATATTGTAGTATGAGGTGAGTAATTGTGATAATTGTGTTTGCGTTGTGCTATCCTGGGCAAAACTTTGTTGTACAATTACAGTTGCGAAAATGACAACTATAAAAAATATTTTTTTCATTTTTAACTTGATTTAATGTTGAAGAAAATAATTACCCCATGAAAATATCATGCGGGAAATTTGAACATAAAATCAAACTATATCTGGAAACTCTGAATTGCTATGCGAATGTCTTGTACGGGAGGAGGATGGCTTCGGTAAAAATATTTGACACTTACATTTTGTGAAGTAGCTAAGATAGCAACATTATAAAAAGAAGAAATGAACGTTGTAAAAAAGACACAATTAATAGCTGCGAGTGATTGAGGAACTAATTTATCAAGCTGAGAAAATTGTGTTACTTTATTATTACAGCAATTATCTTTATCATCTTTTGATTCATACTGATGGTCTGCCTCTTTATGTTCATGCATTTTGCCATCCACATGCACATGCCCGGTAACTTTCATTGCTTCCTCATTGTGGTGATGGGTATTAAATCCCATATCTAAACCAAGAGAACAAGCAAAACCAATTATCGTATTGAATGAGAAAACGATTATTAAGAAAGCTGCCTTTAACTGTATGTATAAATTATTTTTCATTAACTAATGACGAAAATAGAAATTATTTACAACATTCTTTTTTACGAATAAATATTGCCTTAAACACTTTTATAAAAAATTGAACCATTGTATTTTTTTGTGCCATTATAAAAAACTTATAATCATTACTGCACTCATTGCTATCATTGAAGCATCTTCAATTATGGTAACAGTGCTCATGGGTAAATTAAACACTGCACCGAGACAAGCACATTTAATTTTTCTTTTATTTAAAACACTTTGCAGCACTCCAATAATGCTTATGCTCATTACTACAAAGGTAACTGCATTTGTAAATAATGGATTAAATTTTAACAGGAAAGCTATACCCAACCCCAATTCAATAAAAGCATACACATAACCCCAGCCGCTCCATTTTTTTGCAATAACATCATAAGTAGAATAGCTATCTGCAAAGCCTTGCAAGTCCAGAAATTTAAAAAAAGAAAAAACTAAAAAGAATGCCGCCATAAAGTTCTGCATCCAGTTTTCCCAAATAAACTTATTGCTGGCGAATTCTGTTAACACAGTAATACCAATGATGTAAACTCCAATAATTAAAATTGGCTTGTAAGTAGTAAACCATGATTTGTTATCTTCAGAAAAAGCAGTACCCATTTCGTGCGTAACATCTTTTTCTTCAACCTGGTATTTAGGATAATTTTTTAAAGCAAACTTTAATTCATCTGTAGAAATATGATGTGCCATTTCAATGGTGGCTTCTTCTTTTGCTAAATCAATAGAAATATTCTTTACTCCATTTATTTTCGATATCAAGCTCTGAACTTTTGCCTGGCAACCGCTGCACGTCATGCCGGTAATATTATAGGTCTGTGTCATAGGATAATTTTTTTGAGTGATACAAAGTTATTAATAATAACTATCACAACTGTTGTACAATTATGGCTAAGATTTGTAATATTTTGGGTAAGACTTATTATGATCTATGAGATGTAAGGAGTATAGAATTTTCTTAAACTAAAAATTATTCCCATTTAAAAACTTTTACCGAAATCGCGTAGACGACAATTCCCCATAATAACAAAATACCTATTTCAAATTTTACATCCCATAAATTTTTTCCCTCAAAAGCAACTTCACGCAATGCATTATTTAAATGTGTAAGCGGCATTATTTTAGCAAACCATTGTAGCCACTTAGGAAATACATCAATCGGGAAAAAAGTACCACTGATAAGAAACTGCGGAAGCGTAATTAAATTAGCAAACGGTGGAATAGTGCTATCATTTTTTGCAAGACCGCTTACAATAAATCCAAAGCCCATAAATACAACGAGACCGATAAAACTTAATATCACCATCTCCAAAAAAGTTTCAAATCCATGTATTAAAGTGAATCCAAAGAAAAAACGGCCTGCGAGAATTATTACAATAGCGGTAAGCATTTGGAATACAACTCTGCTTAACATTTCTCCCAAAATAATATAGGTCCTGCTAATGGGTGTTGCAAAAAATCTTTTTAACAC
Organism: Chitinophagaceae bacterium; assembly: GCA_041691235.1. Classification (GTDB taxonomy): domain Bacteria; phylum Bacteroidota; class Bacteroidia; order Chitinophagales; family Chitinophagaceae; genus Ginsengibacter. The sequence continues at coordinate 3,794 of JBEPVC010000075.1, read as the reverse complement.
CAAAGTATTTCTAAGATTAAAAAACATAAAAGCCACACCAAAAACACCTGAAGCTAATAAAGAAAAACCAAGTTGACCGGGTAATATAAAATCTATCGTTTTATATTCGCGTATTTCTGAAATATCTTTTTTGTAGTCAAAATCAAAGCTTGCATATACAGGCCGTTCCTTGTAATACCGCTTGCTTATTTCATTAATTTCACTTTCTGCAAGGGCTTTAAACTGTGGCCATTTATCGTTGCTTGATGTTGTACTTTTAAGGGTGAAATTATAAGGAGGATTTCCTGACGAATTTTTTTGAATATTAATAACGCCTGCCAATCTCCCTCTCTGTAAATCATCATTTAAAGAATCTTTATCATGATAAATTTTTATAGTGACTTCTTGTGTATTTTTTAATGCCCCATATAATTCATTTGAAGTATCTGCATTGTTATCAAGAGCAACCTTATAGCTGCTTCTTCCGCCACTATCACCAATAAAGCCAAACACGAGAATAAAAATAAAGGGAAAAGCAAAACCAAATATAACTGCAGACGGACTTCTGAAAATAGCTCGGAGACTGGCTTTCGTTATTGCAAACATTGCCCTTAATTGGCTGTAAGGTTTCATCAATTTCAAAAATTTAAAGAAGCAAAACTATTGGAGAAAAAATTAAACAAGCCAAATAAAAATTTTTCGGTTTATGCACCTGGGCTCATAAAATATTTTTCCGATACATTTAAGATGTATCATTGTAAAGAAAAAAATCCAGTTAACAAAGGAAATGATAAATGAGCTGAGAAAATTTAATTTATGAACACAGTGTACTTTCTTATAGGTGGAAATCTCGGCAGCAAATATGCAAACTTGCAGAAGGCCACTGAGCATTTGAAAAACGAAATAGGAGATGTTGTTGCGTTATCTTCTGTTTATAAAACCGCAGCGTGGGGAAATCATGATCAACCTGATTTTTATAACCGGGTGCTCATTATAAAAACAGAATTTTCTCCGGAGCAGTTAATGGAAAAAATTTTAGCGATCGAAGAAAAGATGGGAAGAATAAGAACCGAAAAAAATGCTGCAAGGTTAATTGATATTGATATCCTTTTTTTTAATAACGAAGTTATCAACAAGAATGATCTTGTTATTCCTCACAAAGAAATTAGTAACCGGCGATTTGTTTTAATTCCCTTAAATGAATTATCGCCTGAATTACGTCATCCAGTATTACACAAAACAATAAGCGAATTGTTAGCAACCTGCAGAGACAATCTTGAAGTAAAACTGCTGCAAACTGTATAAATCATTTCAGGTATTTATTTTTCAGTTCTTATTTTTGGTTTATATTTTTTGCATTAATTAATACGAAGAAGCTCACAGCAAAAAATGTTTTACGAGCCCTAAAAATCATGAAATATAATTTCATAACAATTGAAGGAAACATTGGAGCTGGTAAAACCACGCTTGCGCGGTTGCTTAGTAAACGATTAAATGCACGGCTGATATTAGAAGAATTTGCTGACAATCCCTTTCTTCCAAAATTTTATGAGAACCAGCAGCAGTATGCTTTTCCGCTTGAACTTTTTTTTATGGCTGAAAGATACAAGCAATTAAAAGATCTTCTGCGAACAAAAGATATGTTTCAAAATGTAACTGTTTCCGATTACCTGTTTACAAAATGTTTGTTATTTGCAAAAGTGAATTTGCCCGAGGAAGAATTCTTATTATATCAAAAATTATTTGACATAATCAATCCTCAATTGGTGCAACCTGATTTGCTCATATACCTTCACGCGCCGGTAAATAAATTGCAAGATAATATCAGGAAAAGAAACCGGTCGTACGAGCAGGGAATCAGATCAGAATATCTTTTTTCTTTGCAGGAAACTTATACGCAGTACATAAAGCAGCATAATATAAAAACTTTATTTATTGATGCGTCGTCTGCAGATTTTTTAGGAAATGAAAAACATTTAAACACAATTTTACAAGCGTTGAATAATGATTATGAAGAAGGCCAGCATTATTTAAACCTGCCTTAAACAAATACGTTGAATGCTCACAACAACGAATGATCCTTTTATATCGGTAAGAATACCGGAATTTAGAAATCTCCTTCTTGGGAGATTTATTTTTATTATGGGCCTTCGTATGATGTCAACACTTGTGGGCTGGTGGATTTATCTTTTAACTAACGATGCTTTCGCAATTGGACTAATAGGTTTATCAGAGGTAATACCCGCGGTTTCACTTGCGTTGTATGCAGGTCATGTTATTGATCAAAGCGAAAAAAGAAAACTTATTCTTACAGGTGTTATACTTTACTTTACAGCAGTCCTTCTTTTAATTTTCATCTCAAGCGGATTTACAGCAAGTCATTTAAGTACTCGCTGGATAACAATATGTATTTACAGCGTAATTTTTTGTACCGGTATTGTTCGTTCTTTTACTGGGCCGGTTTTCGGTGTATTGCTTGCTTATATTGTTCCGCGGGATAATTTACAAAATGCTACTACCTGGAACCAGGGCACATGGTTATCTGCTTCCGTAGCAGGTCATGCGGTAGGTGGTTTTTTAATCGCGGGGTTAGGTATTAGCGGCACACTTATAGTAATTAGCTGCTTAATTGCGATAGCATTTTTCTTTTTATTTAAGATAAAGAAAAAACTATCTATGAATATTAAAGGCGCAGTAACAACATGGGAAAGTGTAAAAGAAGGATTGCGTTTTGTATTTAAAACAAAAGAATTATTGGGAGCAATTTCGTTAGATCTTTTTGCAGTATTATTTGGTGGCGCGGTCGCTTTAATTCCTATATATGCAAAAGATATTTTAAAAGTAGGCCCTGAAGGCTTTGGATTTCTAAATGGAGCTTCTGATTTAGGTTCAATACTTATCGTTATAATTCTTACACTGTTTCCGTTTAAGCAAAAGCAGGGAAAAAAATTATTATTTGCAGTGGCGGGCTTTGGAATTTGTATTATTGTTTTTGGAATTTCTAAAATTTTCTTCCTGTCTTTTTTAGCACTTCTTATTTCAGGCATGCTCGATGGCATAAGTGTAGTGGTGAGAGGAACCATTACTCAATTGAAAACGCCTGACAACATGCGTGGTCGTGTTATAAGCGTAAACTCAATGTTTGTAAATTCAAGTAATGAGCTGGGACAATTTGAAAGCGGCATGGTTGCCAGGCTTATGGGCACAGTGCCTTCCGTTATTTTTGGCGGATCAATGACGTTACTTGTTGTTCTTGTAACATGGTTTAAAGCGCCAACGTTAAGAAAAATGGAATATTAAAAACATGTTTCAATTCCCTGTTAATTGATAAAAAAATTATCAATTTGCAACTACCCTTTTCCGTTAGGTTTCGCTATTTGATATCAACAAGCTCAATATCGAAAACCAATTCCTTTCCTGCTAATTCATGATTTGCATCAAGCACTACAATCTCATCTTTAACTTCTGTTACAATAACGGGAATCGGCTGGCCTGCTTCATTACGAAGCTGCAGCTTCATTCCGGGTTCCAGTTTCATATCGGAAGGAATATTTGATTTTGGAAATTCAATTATTGCTTCTGCATTTTTTTCTCCGTATGCATTTTCAGGTGCAATAATTATTGTCTTCTTTTCACCTAAAGACATTCCGGGAATTGCCGCATCAAAGCCTGGTATCATTTGACCGGCACCAACAGTAAATTCAAGCGGAGCACGCCCTGCACTTGAATCAAATTGCTCCCCGGAATTTAATTTGCCTGTATAATGAACTTTTACAACATCACCTTTTTTTGCCTTGCTCATAATATTTGTTTAT
>JBEPVC010000074.1:0-8677 GCA_041691235.1 Chitinophagaceae bacterium | reverse complement strand
ACAAGGTGTTCACGATCATGCGAATGACTGTTCACGTTGATGCGAATACGCAATCTATCACCAGGCCCAGGCCTACTTACGCCCAGAACAATATTGCAAAAAGAATAGAATTTAATCAGAAAATCCCTCGAATTTTTTTGAGACCCTCTTTAGGTATTTTATTTACCTATCAGCCAAATCATTTTTTTCAATCGTCTGACTTAATGGTGTATACAAAGAATGGACAACCATTATCAGCGAGGGATCTCAATGATGAAAAAAAAGAAATTACAAATAAAGGTGAATTATGAAAAAAATCGACTAGCAGAAATTTATTTAGCGAATGCGTATGAAAAATTAATTCCCATTACAAGAAAAATAATACATGTAGAAAAAATAAAAAATAATCGAGCAGAAGAAATAATAGAACCATTGTTAGGAGGAAATTTAAAATGACAACTGTTTCATTGTATGCAAGAGTTTCGTCAGAAATACAAGCAAAAAAGGATACCATTGCAAGTCAAATTGAGGCAATTGAAAATAGAATTTCTTTAGATGGATATTTATTGCTTGATGAGTTTAGATTTATTGATAATGGATATAGCGGTTCTCACTTAATTCGCCCTGCTTTAGAAAGGTTGCGTGATGAAGTGTTTGAGGGGAAAATTGATAAAATTTATATTCACTCGCCAGATCGCCTGGCTCGTAAATATGCCTACCAAATACTCCTGAGTGAAGAATTTCAAAAATCAGGGGCAGAAATTATTTTTTTAAATCATCAAGGAAATGAAAGTCCAGAATCCCATTTGTTACTGCAAGTGCAAGGAATGATAGCGGAATACGAGAGAGCAAAAATAACTGAACGGCATCGCCGAGGAAGAATTTATGCAGCAAGACAAGGTTCTATTAATGTATTGGCTAAAGCACCTTATGGCTATCGTTATATTGATAAATATACAGGCAGCGGTAAAGCTTGCTTTCAAATAAACATAGAAGAAATGGAAACGGTGAAGAAAATATTTTATTGGATTGGTATAGAAAAATTAAGCATAACTGAGGTCTGTCGGCAATTAAAAAAACTGAATATCGTCTCTTCGACAGGAAATTTTTTTGTGAGAAGTAGTGTTTATGGGATGTTAAAAAATCCAGCCTATAAAGGAGAAGCCGCTTTTGGCAAAACAAAAACAAGCGTCAGGGTACCAAGACCCATTCCAAAAAGAAATGCAAATGAGCATCCTAAAAACAATTATTCGGTTCGCATGACAAAAAAAGAAGATTGGATTTATATTCCCGTACCTCCTATAATTGAGGGAGAATTATTTGATGTTGTTCAAGAACAATTACAAGAAAATAGAAAAACAGCGCGGCTACGAGTGCATACTATACCCTATTTGTTACAAGGATTATTAATCTGTAAACGCTGTCGTTATGCGTATTGCGGAAAATTTTATCGTGGAAAGCCGAGAAAAGACCCTCATAAAACAAGCTATAATTCGTATTGCTATTACCGTTGTACAGGAACAGATTCTAACCGTTTTATGAACGGTACACCGCTTTGTGATAACAGACCGATCCGGATGGATGTACTGGATATAGCGGTGTGGGAAGAAGTGAAATATTTGTTAAAAAACCCACAGAGAATAGCAGAAGAGCATCAAAGAAGATTACTAAATTTAGAGAAATTATCGCTTGATAAAACAAGTAACGTAGTTGAAAAGCAAGTAACCAAATTAAACCAAGGGATTGCAAGGTTGATTGATAGCTACGCTGATGGTGCTATCGAAAAAGAAGAGTTTGAACCTAGAATAAAAATAATGAAACAAAATTTAAAAGTGATAGAAGATGAAAAGAAAAAAACAAATAATCAAAAAAACATGAAGAATGAGTTAACAATTTTAATTACACAGTTAGAAGATTTTTCTGAAAATATAAAATCAAAATTAGACACAGCAGATTTTGATACCAAACGGAACATGATGAGAATGCTGATTAAACGAGTTGAAATTAATTTAGAGGAGGTTAATGTGATATTTCGTGTGCAAAATATACCATCTTCTGTTTGTGATCAAAAAACACAAGCAGGCTCCATTTTACCATATTGTCCTAGGAGCATTGATAAATAATGACAGAAAAAGATATACCCATGCTGGGTAAATATAATATATCAGTATTTTATTTCTCATCCCTGAGCCTATTATATTATTTAAGCAAGACAATATTATTGTTTTATTTAGAAGGACAAGTTGAAAAGCATTTGGAAAATTATATTATATTGAAAAATCCAGAGAGCTTTTAATCTAATTTTTATTTTTTTCAAGTTAAATGCTTCGTATCTATTTTTTTATCCTACAAATTTTAGAAAGGAACATTTTATTTTTTTTGGATCGTTTTTTTAAAAATTATCGGTAGCGCATAAAAAATAAACAATAGAATTGCTTGAAAAAGTTTTCGTTAAAAACTAAGCGATTATCTTATATAAAATTACTCAGATTTCCTACAGACAACCACAATTATCGGTGTACCATCAAAAGTCTTAGCACTAAGACGTATTATGAAAGAAATTATTGGGATGAGTTGTCCATACGAAATTGCGGTAGCAATAGAATATTAACTAAAATTTAGCGAAGTTGGGGAAAGCATGAACGGTAGAGAAGAAAAAGCAGAAGCAGTGTTGTTTGATTTTGATTGTACGTTGGTCGATACAAGGCTAGTACAACCTTTACGAACTAAAGGGAACTGGAATAAAATTCTAGAACAAGAAAATCTAGATAAATGTATTCTTTATCAAGGTATTTCTGATGTTCTTGCGAGCATAAAAAAATCAGGTAGAAAAATAGGAATTGTAACAAATTCACCTAAACACATATGTGAAGGGATTCTTAAAGCAAAAGGGTTGCTTCAATATATTGATCATATTACAGGTTACCGTGATACTCAAAATCATAAGCCCGATCCTGAGCCAGTAAATCATGCTTTGTTAAAGCTGAAAGTCAACCCAAAAAATGCGATCTTAGTTGGCGATCGCGCTGAAGATATAAAGGCAGGCCGAGCAGCAAATTGCCATGCAGTAGTAGGTGCATTGTGGGGCAGCTCAGAAGTTCCTGCGGTTAGAGCGACCAAGCCAGACTTCCTGTTGGAGGAGGTTTCAGATTTTTACAAGCAAGATATGTTTAAAGGAAACGTAGATATGGAAGCTAGTGCAGCTGCAGAAAAAGTGGTACAAGAAGAGGGTAGCCAGCCAGATCAGCAACCCCAAAAACCTAAGCGGAAACGCTCTAAAAATAATGCAGACAGCACGACAGGAATTTTAAGTGGTCTCGGCGGTATTCCACAACCAGCTGATAATTTTGCTCCAAAAGCAGATATTGTTGCTGCTCCAAAAGCTTGTGATGGTGATTCCAATGAAAGTGGAGAAGAAAAACAAGTCGAGCAGCCCCTAACAATTTTTCAAGATATTGAAGTTGATAACGAGCTACGAAGAGAAGCCGCTTTTTTAGGACTAACCTGGTATTTAATGGGATTTTGGGAACTTAGAAATACAGGGGAATCTATAAGACTTAAAGATGCCTGGTCATCTAAGTTTATTGATGAGGGTCTTAAAAAAGGGGAAAATAGTAAATTTGTTTTAGATTTTATATCGGAAATATTATCTAAAATTGTAAAGCCAGGATTAACCATTGCTGCCGTTCCTTCCAGTAAGACAGATGCTGATAGAAAAGAATTAGGTAAGCAGGAAGACACAATGGTGGTGAGGCTAGCTAGAGAGTTAGCAAATAAAAGTCAAGGCATTGAAGCCGCGAAAGCTCTTGTAAGAAATACATCTGTTTCTTCTTCTCGAGGAAGCAATTTCAGAGTCAGAGCCGATATAGATCATGTAAGTACAATTGATTTTGATCCTACCTACTTAAACAAGGTGCAAGGGAAGCCGGTATTATTGCTGGATGATGTTTTTACAACAGGAAAAATCTTTACAGTCTGTCAAAAAAAATTACAAGATGCGGGAGCTGGACAAGTTGTGTGTTTAGCGATAGCCCGCACTATACCGAATCCTTTCTTTGAAAATATTTATCATTCTCCAGCACAGGTAAAATTAATGTCTGGATTACCGGGGTTTATTGATCAAGTCGCACTTGGCAAGGATTTAGGGTATTCTGCAGAAGCTGAAAAAACCCCAAATGAATTAATCGCTGATAACTTCTCGAATGCGGAGAAGGTACATAATAAACATAAGTACAAATCTCCATTTTTTTTAGACTCTCTCAACAAAGCAGCGGCATCTTTGGCTTCCCCTGACAAAAAAGCTTCGGTCAATTCTGGAAAAAAGCCCTAAAAACCTGATGTTATTTTATAACATAATTATACTGAGAACTGTCTTCATGATAAAAAAATGGTAGTATTATAGGTTCCTAGTTAACGTATTTAATGTTGTATCCGAGAGACAATTATGAATTCATTCTATGTAGCCGTTTTACTTAATTTACCAGGCATCGGTCGTAAAAGCGTACAGAAGTTGCTTTGTAGGCCTGAGGCGTTTCCTCAAGTTTCAAACTTGCTGGAGTTCTATGCGTTTGTAACTAAACAGTTGTCCGCTAAAATTACCATGGAACAGTTACAAAAAGCTTATGCAAAGACTGAAAGTATCACGCAAAATATGGCCAGACATGGTATTCAATGGCTTAGTCCGCTTGATGTGAATTTTCCTATTCAACTAAGGGATATTCCCGACTCACCAGTTATTTTATATGCCAAAGGTAATGTAGATCTATTATCGGATACTAACACGATAGCTTTAATCGGAACTCGCAGCGTAACAGGTTTTGGTCAGGCTATGGGAAGAGAAGTAGCAAAAAAGTTCGCAAGCTTTGGAATCATTATCGTGAGCGGCTTGGCTTTGGGGTGTGATGCAGTAGCGCACAGAGGCTGCTTAGAAGTAGGCGGTAAAACGGTAGCTATTCTAGCGCATGGATTAGATATGGTCTATCCGAGCGCACACAGGGCATTGGCGGATCAAATTCTATCAAAAGGAGGGTGCTTGTTAAGCGAGTATCCCCCTGGTACAAAGGTAATGCCTTACCAACTTGTAGAAAGAGATCGTTTGCAAAGTGGATTAAGTAGAGGGGTAGTGGTGATTGAAACAGGTTTACGCGGTGGAACGATGCACACGGTTGGCTTTGCGAATAATCAGAACCGTGCTATTGCTTGCTTGTCTCCTAACAAGAATGTAGTTATTTCTGAAACTTCTGGAAACAAAGAACTGATTAAAAAAGGGGCGTTTCCATTAACTGCTATAGAGGATGTGCGAATTTTTATCGAAAAGATCGGATTATTGGTAAAACCTTTGGAGCCAGAAGCTTTGGTAGAAGAATACGAATCTCCTGCTTTATCAAATTCAGACGCACAGGGGCTTTTTAAGCCAAAAAGCGTTTTTATAAACCCTGTATCACAAAAAATACGAGTTAAACAAAACCATCTCCAGGCTTTGGATAAACGCATTAAAAAGCTTAAAGTCGAGGGCAGCCCAGGCAAAGGAGAATCGTTAATAGCTTCTGAGATTACTGAATTACAAAATAAATACCGGCTGTCTGAGCAGGAGCTTAAATTTCTTGAGGCAGAAATTTTAGATAAAAAGCCATCTGTACAAACTCTAGGAGATAAAAGAAAAGCTGCAAATAATAATGAACCGAATCCTTTTTTTATTGATTTTAATAATAAAAAGGCAAAAACTCAGCGTTATAATGAGGAAAAAGACAATCCGCGAGATTCCGGCTCAAGAAGACAGTTCGTACAATATGGCTCCCGAGAAGAGGCTTCCTATTCAAACAAATATGCCATAGCCAAAGAAGAATACACCCAAATACAGCAAGCCTGCACACTCAGAAAACTTACTCAACAAAGGGATATACTACAAACTCGCATGGCGGATTCTCATTCGAGCCGAGAAAAAGAAACCTACGAAATGGTGCTGGCTCGTATTGCCGGCCTTGAAGCGGCATCTTTTGTTATAGAGCTTAGAGGAGAAATAAACCCTCGTGATGAAGAGGCACCTTCCAATAGTAGTCATGCTGCTGTTGCATATCCGCTTTCTCGTAAAACAGTAATAGGGGATAAGGTAGAAAAAGACAGCTCGGAAAATACCTTTGTGCCGCAAAAACGATTCTACTAATTGGTGTAGCTGACATTACTAATAAGCGGGTTTACTGGCAATCCGCCAAAAGGTAACGAGAGAAACTATCTCTTTTTTTATAAATAAAAACTACTGATACGAGCTTAATTATCTTCTGGGTTTAGACCCGGGCGATGATTCTGCTGCTGGCAAGGTTCTTTCTATTAAAATAGAATCTCTCGCAGAAATAGCTTCTTCTAAATCAGGCAAAATTGTTAACGCCAACCTTAAGTGCGTCAATGCGATATTTTCATCGGCTTCTGATCCAATACGTAAAGTTTTTGCTTTATAAGTATGTGCTTGAGCCAGTAATTTCCTTTCTTGATTGGTTAGACCGTCAACAGATAGTATTGCAGCAATAACCTTATCAAAATACCTACCTGCCTCATCAAAATCGTACGAATCTAAAAGTATTAGACCTTTTTTTATGTTATGTTCAAGCAGATTATCACGTTCAACCCTGGATTTTTCAAAGGTGTCCACAATCTGTATCTCTTCACGACTAAGAAGAGATTGCATTTCCTGACGTAATGGATTAAGTGGGCTGTATATAGCAGGCATAGGTAGCGCGTGTATGTTACGTATGATTTGCGGAAAAAATACTGCTGAAAGCATTTTATGGGTTTTTATTCTATTATACATAACTATGTCCTCTTAAAAGATGTCGGTTTATTTCTTACTTGATTTTCTATACTTTTCTCATGTAATTCTTTTCCTAATTCATCAGCTTTCTTATCTAATTTTGACTCTGCAAAAGCTTTTTTAAAATTTCTATAAAAATGTTCATCATCGTCTTTTAAAATTCCAATAACCGCCTGAATGAATGCAGTCTGAGAAGAAGCTTTGGGCTCGCCTTCTTTACCCGTTAAAACTTCGTAAACAGCTTGCCCGCAAGCACTGTTAATAAGCTCATAGGGTTCTTTTCTGTTCTTTATTCTAAGAAATCGTTCACGAAATAATGGAATTGTTAATGAAGTTTTACTTAATAAAATAAAACTAAAATACTCGGTTGAATTATTGTTTAACCCTCGCTTGTATTTTGATTTAGAGGTGGCCAGTCCATTTTCTAAAACATCATCGCCTTCTTGAAACGGTTCAAGACGAGGAACTTTACTAACTATTAAATCCTTATAAGGATCAATTTGACCGTCCCTAACACAGGCTAAAAAAACGGTCACATGACCAATATATTTAGCCTTTACTTGTTTTTTTTCGATCCACTCAGGATAATCTACAACAGACTGATTAATTTTTGCTACTAATATATCTTGAGATTCCATGGTTTTTGGTACGGCCTTGCTTAAATCAGATAAAGCCCGTTTTGAGTAATCATCAGGATGTTCTTTTTCACCTTCATCATTTCCAGTTTCACAAATTACTGCTTCAACCAGACCTATTTTTCCTATTACAGGATATTGTCTTAAAGTAGAAATTGGCTGAGAAATTTTAAAATTTCCAAACACATTATTTCTGGGTATTTTATTTATTATTCTATTAAACATAAATAAATCTTTCTCCAAAAATCTTTTTTAAAAGATCACAATAAAATTAATCAGCTTTTATGGTGATATCCTGCTAGTTATTAAATAAAATAAATCTATCACTCCTCAAAGAAAATAAAACGTATTAAATATAGCACTTATTATTATATAGAACTAGTGGCTGGCGATTAAAAAAATAAAAAGTTATTTTTAGAGAGTTGATTAGAGAAGGGAGACTCTGTCATGAAGCAACCTTTAGTTTTTATGGCGACACCCATCGACAGACTTTTTCATCGTTTTTCTTGGAGACTTCGATCTGGATTTTTTTAAGAGTGATTCGAGTAATTTTTCCATTGACGGGATAATATACCCATCCTTCCTCGTGGCTCATGAAGCCATACGACATGGTCGTTAATTTTAAATGTCATACACTTACTTTCCCGAGCTGACCTACTGATGATAACCCTGACTTCAGAAGACGAGAGATAATTGATCTCTTCTGCCGAGACTATAAAAATTTCTTGATGTTTTCACCAGACTTGAAAAGGCCTTTTTTATATTTTTTAGCCTCCGTTAAAAAAGTGCAATAGACATCGGATTTAATGTCTATAGAAGTTGAAAAATTCGACCCCAACCGCCATTTGACCTCTATAGAGATTAAATTTAACCTCTATAGAAGTCAAATGAGCATTTTTGACCCTCAAAAAATGATGCTTTTTTTGAGCCTTCCAAAAATGAAGTATAAAAAAGTGCTATAGAGGTCTAATTCAACCTCTATAGAGTTCAAAAATTTTTTCGAAAACCACCAAAAACCGAATTATGACCTCTATAGAGGTTGAATTAGACCTCTATAGAGATTATTTCTTTATCCAAAAAATTTAGCAAAATACGCTCTTAAAAGCCGAAATTCAACCTCTATAGACCTCTTTTTGAAATGGTCTTTTTTTTGGCAGCCTATACATAAATAATGTTATTTATTAAGTACTTATAACTCTATTGCACGTGACAATTTTATTGCGACGGGTGTGGAAGCTAAAATACTCAAAGCCGTAAA
>JBEPVC010000073.1:0-8711 GCA_041691235.1 Chitinophagaceae bacterium | reverse complement strand
GTAGAGTAGAGCGGTTTATAAATGATTAATAAAAATTTTGGTCTCTCTTGCTTGTTTGTTCCTAAAGAATATTGATATTGTAAAATGTTGTTGGCATATTCATTATTTTAATTACGTTTGGTAAATCATAAAAAATATTAAATGTCTCAACCGAAAAAGAAAAAACATCATCCTCAGCATCCTCCTGTTCCGCAGATTAAAAAGGACATAAAAAAATTCCGCGTTATTTTAGTAGCCATAATCTTTTTTATAATCTTCGGAATTGGTATTGCCTGGTTTGCAGGTGCTACTGTTACATGGCTGATCACCGGCGGCGTGATTGGGGCTGTGCTTGGATATATTTTTGGTAATCAAATTGTAAAAGGATTGTTCAAAAAATAAATTATACTATTAGGAAATTAAAATAGTTAAGGCTTGATAAGTTGACTTAACAAATTTCAATACAATCCTGGTTGAAAAATTAAAACTGGAAATAAATAAAAGAGCTGGTACTCTCCTGGCTTAAAATTAAAAGCAACAAAATAACTGCCCATATAATTCCCAATAACCACCACGGTAATTTATTGGCTACAGTTACTACTCTTGTATTTCGCATAAACCAATGAAAAATTACAATACCAACAATAATTATAGAAACTTTTATAATGCTTAAAGTTGAAAGCAATACTTGTCCGTTTTTAACATGAGAAAACATTGATGTAAGCATTCGCCATGCAGAAGTAAAATCAGGCGCACGAAAAAATACCCACGTTACATTAATCATAAAAAAAGTAAGAAGAGCTAAAAGAAAATTAGAAGAATTCACCTTTCTTAAAAAACGTGGCGCCATAAAACCCTGCACTATTACCGGCGAAGGAATAACCGTTTGCACCTGTGGTTTCATTTTCATCTTTCTAAAATCCTGTATTAATTTTTCTATCCATAAATAAAAGCCATGTAATGCGCCCCAAACTACAAACGTCCAGGATGCGCCATGCCAAAGGCCTCCAAGCAGCATCGTGATCATTAAGTTTGTATAAGTCCTTAATTTTCCTTTCCTGTTTCCACCAAGCGGAATGTATAAATAATCTCTTAGCCATGCGGATAAAGTAATATGCCATCTTCGCCAAAAATCAGAAAACCCAATTGCCGCATAAGGATATAAAAAATTTTCAGGCAGTATAAAACCAAGACAGGATGCAACACCAATGGCGCATGTAGAATATCCTGCAAAGTCGCAAAATATTTGGCCCGAAAAAGCAAGCACACCCATCCACGCATCTAAAGTTGCCAATGAGTCTTTGGAATTAAAAACATTATTTGCAGTGCCGGCAAGCATGCTATCTGCTAAAACAACTTTTAAAAATAATCCTAATGATATCAATAATAAACCCTGCATCAACTGCTGCTGTGTTGCTTTATGCGGCGTTTCAAATTGTGGTACAAGCTGGGGTGGCCTTACTATCGGACCTGCAACAAGGTGAGGAAAAAAAGTTACAAACAAAGAAAAATCAAGCATAGATTTTACAGGTTTGCTTCTTTTTTTATACATATCAATCGTATAGCATAAAGTTGTAAATGTGTAAAAGGAAATACCAGCCGGCAAGATAATATTTGGTTTTGCCGGATGATAGTCAACTCCCAATGCATTTACAAGATGTGTAAAATTCTCCAACAAAAAACCACCGTATTTAAAAAAGCAAAGCATGCCAAGATTACCGCAAAGGCTTAGCACAAGCAATAAATGTCTTTTATGTTTATTGGGCTGGGTGTACAATGCACGGCCTACAAAAAAATCAATAATGGTTGCCATCCAAAGCAATAAAATAAATGGCGGGTTCCATGCAGCATAGAAAATATAACTGGCAATTAATAAGTTTATCTTTTTGATTTTCCATGAAAATGGAAGGTTATGTAAGATTAGAATTACTAAAAAGAAAACAATGAAAGTATAAGAATTGAAAACCATAATTCTCTTTTTTTAAAATTAAATAATTGAGTTAAAATGAAATTTTCTTTTTTGGAAATGACCATCCTTTTTCCTGTATAAGTATTTTAATTAAACTATTAGTGTAGACAACTGCATCAGATGATGTTAAATGCGACCATTCAGGACAAATGAAATGTGCTGTTTCAGGATAGTCTTCAAAATATATTCCAGGGGTATTGGTATAGGACAAAAGTTTGTCCCAGTACTTTTGCCGTGGATATGCAATTTCTTCCGCCCCTCTATAATCGCCTGTGGACGGAGTTCTTACAAATAATATTTGGCCGCCTCTGGCTTTAATTTTATCAATATTATTTTTTACTTCTTTAAAAATTGTTTCTAAAGAATCACCACTAATGCCAGGCGTTTTATCAAAATTATTACCCTGTATCCAATTTTGTTGTTGTCGCTTTTGTTGTAAAGTATCTTTCAAAAACCTGGCATCCATAAAGGATTGTCTTTCAGACGTATTCATTCCAAATCCTTTTGGAAATACACCACGAACAGAAACTCCTTTACGTTTTATAACAGGCAAATCGTCTAACAATGCATTTAAGCTAAACTTATTTTTTTCCAGGAAAACAAAACCTGATTCGATTATATAATTAATGTAAGAGCTAAACTTTTGAGCCGGCGTCCATGTTTTATAATAGTTTTCAAACTCTCTTGAAGTTTTTTCAGTACTTAATTTATTCCGGCCAAAAAATAATCCTTCCGTGATATCAATAATTAGCTTGCCTTTGAAATTTTTATCGCTTGCAAGATCCTCGAGAAACGGCCGTGGTGACGTTCCTACCATCGATAGTTGTATAACCTTATCCCCGGTAATGTTTTCCCATGTAGGAATATCAAGATCATATTTTATTCTTGATGATCCTATGAAAACTGTTGCTGCATCAGAAGGCTGGTACACCTTTACTCTCTTTGTGCTCCATAAAGCAGCATCATCGTCATAAGAAATCGGAAAACCTTTGCTACGCAAATAAATTTCCCAGCAGGCAAGTGTACCTGTAACCAGTAACGCAGTTAATATTCCCGCTTTTTTTAAATTAGATGAGTTCATGCTATATCAACTGATTTATTCTTGATTACTTTTTTTGAAAATCCAGCCCTTTTCTTTTTGTAAAATATCAATCAAGGTTTTTGTATAAATAATTGCATCAGCAGGTTTTAAATGCGAAAATTCGGGGCATTGAAAATGTGCTATAGCCGGGTAATCCTGGAAATGAATTCCCTGACAATTCGTAACAGATAAAAGCCTGTCCCAATATTTTGGTCTTGGATATCCCATAGTTTCTCCCATTAAAAATGGCCCACTCGATGGAGTTCGTATAAACAAAACCTGACCACCTCTTGCTTTTATTTTATCAACATCAATTTTTACTGTATTCAAAAGAGAGTCTAATTTTTGTCCACTAAGAGGTGGATCTAAAGTTATTTTTCTGAAAAAATCCCAAATGTCTTTTACTTTATTTTGAAGAGTAGTGTCAGCGACAAATTTTTCAGTCATATAATTCTGCCTGTCAAATGAAACCCTTTCAAATTCTAAAGGAAAATCAGGAAACACAAATACTCCCGGACGATTAGTAATTTTTATCTTATTTAATAATGCGCTTAATGAAAAATGGTCTTTATCCAAAAAAACAAACTGTGATTCTAACAGATGGTTCACCTTGAAACTAAACCATTGTGCCGGAGTTCTTTTTTTATACCATGCAATATTCTTATTGGGTGATTCAGAGTTTGGAGGAGCTAATGAAAAAAATAATATTTCTGTAACATCAACAATTAGCTTTCCCTTAAAATTTTTATCATTCGCCAGGTTATCTAATACAGGCAAAGGGGTGCTTCCTACACTTGATAATTGTATTACCTTTTCTCCTGTAAGCCGCTTCCACGTTGGGATATCAATATCATATTTATTACGCGACGAACCAATAAAAACAGTTGCTTTATCAGATGGCTCATACACCATGTCTCTTTTATCTGCCCATAAGCTTTCATCATCGTCGTAGTCAACAGTAAGGCCTCTATTGCGCAAATGCATCTCCCAGCAGGCAATGAAAGCAATAATAATAACCATACATAAAACGCCTGCCTTTGCAAGGTTTTTTGATTGCATTTTTTTCTTTTTTTAATTCAACAAATCTGTGATATAGTTTTACCTATTATTGTTTGTCAGGAAGGAAAGCTTGAAATTGTATTTTAGAAAATTTCAATAGGGTGAGAACAGTTAATCGGGATATGAAAATATAATACTTTTTTGAATTATTTGTTTTTCCCGCAAAATATATTGTCCCTTAATTGCAATCTTTCTATTTCTTAATTCTGCTTTGTTATGTTTATAAAATAAAATATAAAATGAAAAATTACATTTTGGTCTTAGTTGTATTTGTTTCAGCAAAATCATTTGCTCAAACGATAGTTAACCGTGATCCTGAAATTGAAAAAATGGTTAGCGAAGTTTCACGTGATTCCCTGCAATCATATATCAACAAATTGGTTGGATTTGGCACCCGCAACACATTAAGCACTCAAACAGATAATAAAAGAGGAATTGGCGCAGCACGAAACTGGGTGTTAAAAAAATTCAATGAGTTTGCTAAAAATGCCGGAGGAAGGTTAACTGCAATTATTGATACAACTACCATACAGGCTAACGGTAAAAGGGTAGACGCTCCAGTAGTTTTGGGAAATGTAATGGCAATATTAAAAGGAACAGATCCGAATGATACAAGAATTTTTGTCATTAGCGGCCATCTTGATTCAAGACGAAGTGATGTTATGGATAAAACAGGTGATGCGCCCGGCGCAGATGATGATGGTAGTGGAAGTGCAGCCGTAATAGAATGTGCCAGAATCATGAGTAAGCATTCTTTTCCGGCAACAATAATTTTTGTTGCAGTAAGTGGCGAGGAGCAAGGCTTGCTTGGCTCAACTTATATGGCCGATAAAGCAAAAAAAGAAAATTGGAATATTGAAGCAGTCCTCAATAACGATATAATTGGAAGCAATAACAGTAATGAAATCAATATTATTGATAACACTAAAGTTCGTGTGTTTAGTGAAGGGATACCTACAGATGCAACTGAAAAGGATATCGCACAGATAAAATCTATGGGTTTGGAAAACGATAGTAAATCGCGTGAGCTTTCCCGTTATGTAAAAGAAATTGGTGAGCGCTATGTTGATAATCTTGAAGTGGTAATGATTTATAGAACAGATCGTTTTTTAAGAGGTGGTGATCATTTGCCTTATTTAAAAAATGGATTTACTGCGGTAAGGGTTACAGAGATGAATGAAAATTATACACGCCAGCACCAGGACGTACGTGATGAAAATGGAATTCATTATGGAGATATCCCTGAACACATAGATTATGAATACCTGCGAAAAAACACAGCGATGAATTTATCCAATCTTGCTAATCTCTCAAAAGCACCACCTTTTCCTGAAGAAGTAAAAATCGAAATAAAGAATTTGACAAACAGCACAACACTTTTGTGGCAAGCTCCAAAGACTGGGAAAGTAAAAGGATATTATATTTTAATGAGAGAAACTACAAGTGCAATATGGCAAAAGAAAATCTTCACAAGCGAAAATCAAATCATACTTCCTTATTCTAAAGACAATTATTTTTTTGCAGTACAATCGGTGAATGAATCGGGAAATGAGAGCTTGCCGGTAATGCCGGGTGTAGGAAGATGAAAAATAGTAATAATTTCTGAATTCATTTGCTATTCATCTTTTTAAAAAAATAATAGAAAGGAATTCCGATAACTACTAAAAAAATTCCGGTAATAGATTGTGCAGTATTTCTAAGAAAAGTATTTACAAGAAAAATGAGGGTGAAAAAAATAAATAATATTGGCGCAACAGGATAACCCGGAATTTTATCAGTGATTACTTTTCTTCTTTTCATTTTAATAAGCCCGATTGCTTCTAAGGTATAAAATGCAAATCCATTAAAAACGGCCATATTAGTCAATACATCGAATGTTCCGGAAATTACAAGAACACAGCTCCATATCATGGAGTAGAATAAAGCATTGTATGGTGTTCTGTAAACAGGATGAACTTTTGCTGCACTTTTAAAAAATGCATTCTCCTGAGCCATCCTGTAATACAATCTTGAATAAACAAGAATAAGAATATTGAGGGTTCCAAAACTGCTAATCATGATAAGCAAAGAAATTAATAAGTTGCCTTTGTTTCCAAAAATCTCCGTAGCCATTTCAGTGGCTGCAATTTTATTTTCGGGTAGGTTTGCCAGTTGGTTTAATGGCAGCACTTTCATAAATACATAATTTACCAGTACATATAAAAGCATTACAATGCTTACTCCTGTTATTATTGCGATAGGTACATTTTTCTTTGGATCTTTTATTTCTCCTGTAACTGACGCAACATTCGTAAACCCATCATAGGCCCAAAAGGCGCTGAGCATAGCGCCAAAGAAAACACTTAAAAAAGAAATACTCGTAGCATGTAATGTTGGTGTGGTTAAAGATTCCTGTTTAACAGGATTATTAAATAAAAAGAGCCCGCCGAAAATCAAAAGTAGTATGCCCATTATTTTTGTTGTGGTAATTATATTATTAAGCACGGTACTTTTTTTGACGCCACGGTAATTAAGCCATGTAAGTATTGCAATGATGGCTACCGAAAAAATTTTTATTCCCGAATCAGCGAAAGGATAAATAAAATGAGCGAAAGAAATATTACTCCATTTATGCAGTGGATCAGGAATAGCAATGAGCGAGTTTATTGATTGAGAAAAGATAAAGCCAACAGCTGCAACAGAGCCACTGCCAACAATTACAAAAATATTCCAGCCTAACAGGAACGCTATAAAATTTCCGAAAGAAATACGCAGATATTCATAACCACCGCCTGATACAGTAGTTAGTTTTGCCAAACCGGCAATAGAAAATGCGCCGAAAATAGTTACTGAACCGGCAACAATCCATGCAAGTAAAATATAATTTTCGCTGAGGCCAGTTGCTGCCATGGGTACAATTTTTTTAAATACACCTGTACCTATAAGATTGCCGGCTACTAATAAAGTTGCAGTAAACACACCCAATACTCTTCGTAATGGAATTTGGGTTTCATCTTTAAAAGAAATGTTTTCCTGCATTATAGTTTTGATAAATTATAATATTGTAAGATCTGTAATAAAATCTTTTTGGTAAAACCTATAGTTTAGGTATTAAAAAAATAACCTGCTTATAAAGCAGGTTATTGTCATAAATTCGAAACAGATTATTTAAAGTTTAGTTCTTGCGCCAGCCTTCCTCCCTGTAATTCTCTAAGATCATTTCTTGAAACTGCATTAGTATGCTGTGTTTCTTCGCTGCCAAAAATTTTGCTTGATACAGCCTCCATCTTTTCACGCATTCCATCAAGCATAGCGTAATTTTTCAATTCATACATAAGCATGAGGTTCCAGTCATTTTCAGAAGCATTGGGAGCTTGAAGAACCTTGAAATCCATAATCAGGCCTGCATCTTTTGCAGCCCGCATTTCCTTTATCCATCCTTCACTAAGGTTTTTTAAATAAAGATCGTTCATGCCAGGTTTGGTATTTACAAATTGCACCTGCCATAGAGGTCCATCTGTATAAGGCTTGGGTGTTTGAGCAGAAACATTGACACTGCAAAACAGCATTATGATGGCTGAGTTAAAGAGAAATTTTTTCATGATTTTTTAAGTTTTTAAATGATTGATTATTGTTTTATTAATAGAGTTATGGTGAAAATTTCATACGATATAATCAATTACAAATATTACTGATATTACTATTACATGAATAATACCATATTTGCAGAAAGATAAAAAGTGGCTTCAAAATTTATGATTCAAAAAAATTTCATAATCTCTGCAGGCTATGCGTTCACTGAGAAATCCGAATCTATTCGGGTTATTAGGGGTAATTCAAAAGAGAAATTAAATGTAGGCAATTTTTCCAAACAAAAAAAAATAGGGGCAAAGAACATGAAAAATAATTCTGTTTTTAAAATGATCGTTTAGAGGGAAAGCCTTCTATCATTCTTCAGTTGATAATGGCTTATCTCTTTTAAGCATCTCATCACGGTTTGCCATTTCCCATGCATTTAAAAAAATAAACCGGGCTCTTTTTTCGTATAGCTCCCAGTTTATTTTGTCAACAGTATCGGTTGGCTTATGGTAATCTGCCAGCAGCATTCCATCATAAAAAAACAATATCGGAACGCCTTTGCGTGCAAAATTATAATGATCACTTCGGTAATAAATTCTTTCTTTATCCATTGGATCGTCGAACTTATAATCTAATGTGAGGTGAGTATATTTATTATTTATTCCTTCGCTTATCTTTGGCAAATCGCTGCTTAGCTTATCATGACCAATCACATAAATGTAGTTTGAAGTATCACCGGTTTTGCGTTCCGTATCTATTCTGCCAATCATATCAGTATTTAAATCAACCGTTGTACTGTCTAACGGAAATACAGGATGATCAGAATAATATTCAGAGCCCCACAAACCTTTCTCCTCGCCACTTACCGTCATAAATACAACAGTTCTTCTCGGTCCGTTCCCGTCCTTTTTTGCTTCCGCAAAAGCCTTTGCCATTTCTATTACATTTACTGTTCCGCTTCCATCATCATCTGCGCCGTAATAAATTACATCACCCTTTTTACCCAAATGATCGTAATGCCCGGTAAGAAAAACATATTCATCTTTCTTATCAGTTCCTTCAATG
>JBEPVC010000072.1:0-8763 GCA_041691235.1 Chitinophagaceae bacterium | reverse complement strand
AGATGCATCCTTTTGCTCCTTCAAATCAAACGCAGGGATATCAATACATCATTAAAGATCTTGAAGACTTATTATGTACCATAACCGGTTTTAGTGCCTGCAGCCTGCAGCCTAATAGTGGTGCACAGGGCGAGTTTGCAGGCTTGCTTTCTATTCGCGGCTATCATGAAAGCAGGAATGATTCGCATCGCGATGTGATATTAATTCCAATCTCTGCGCATGGAACCAACCCCGCATCAGCCGTGATGGCAGGCTTTAAAGTAGTTGTAACCAAATGTGACGAGCTAGGAAATATTGACTTGAATGATTTAAAAGTGCAGGCAGAAAAACACAAAGATTCTCTTGCAGGTTTAATGGTTACTTATCCTTCAACTCATGGCGTGTTTGAAGAAAGCATAAAAGAAATCTGCAACCTTATTCACGATAATGGCGGATTGGTTTATATGGATGGTGCAAACATGAATGCACAGGTTGGCCTTACATCCCCCGGTGTAATTGGCGCAGATGTTTGTCATTTGAATTTGCATAAAACATTCTCAATTCCTCATGGTGGTGGTGGCCCGGGTATGGGTCCTATTTGTGTAAATGAAAAATTAGCGCCATTCTTACCAGGAAAAAATGGTTCTGTAAGTGCAGCACCTTATGGCTCAGCAAGCATTTTATTAATAAGCTATGCATACATAAAATTATTGGGTGTTACGGGTGTTCGTAAAGCAACAGAGTATGCAATACTCAATGCAAATTATATGAAGGCAAGATTAAAAAAATATTATAAAATTTTATACACAGGAAAAAACGGAACATGCGCTCATGAATTTATTGTTGATCTGCGACCGTTTAAAAATTCTGCGGGTGTAGAAGCGGAAGATGTTGCTAAAAGGCTTATGGATTATGGCTTTCATGCACCAACATTAAGTTTTCCTGTTGCCGGAACTATAATGGTTGAGCCAACAGAAAGTGAAAGCAAAGCAGAGCTGGACAGGTTTTGTGATGCGCTCATCAATATTTATGATGAAATAAAAAGTATTGAAAACGGCGAAGCAGATAAGAAAGATAATGTATTAAAAAATTCGCCACATACTTTAGCGGTAATTACAGCAGATGATTGGCAACATGCATATCCAAGAAGTAAAGCTGCATTTCCATTAGATTATTTAAAGCAAAATAAATTCTGGCCAGGTGTGAGCAGGGTTAATAATACTTATGGTGACAGAAATTTAATTTGTACCTGTGAGCCGGTAAGTTCTTATGCTGAAGCAGAAATTTAATTTGATTGCTACACTCTTTAAAGTTCCTTCAAGAACTTTTTTTTTGGAACGATGTTTTATTTATAAATAATTTTTCATGTATGATAATTATTATATGGTAGATGATGCATTGCAAAGCGGGGAAGAACTACTGAAAAATATTGAAAAATAAGTGAGAGCTTTTAAAAACTCATCTATCAACAAAAATTATTTGTTCTTCTTTAAGTAATGGTAAACCTTTAAATCGCAGAATTACATTGGCAACAGTTGCCACATCTTTTTCACAATAGACAGAAATTCTTTCAAGATTTTTTTCAGTCCAAAAAACTTCACCTACTTTACTTCCATCAATATCATCTTTGGGAGAAGGAACACCCAATGTTGCTGCCAAAAGTTTTAAAGACGTATAATGTTTATAATCACCAAAGCGCCACAGGTGCAGTGTATCAAGCGCAGGAGTTTCCCATGGTTTCATGTTTTGAAAATCAATATAAGGTGGAATTTCAATATTGTTCACCAGCATTCTCCTGCTTAAAAAAGGAATATCAAACTCCTTAATGTTGTGCCCTGTAAAAATCCAGCGTTGATTTTTTGAATGTAAATGATGAAGCGTTGCAATAAAATTCTGAAGAACTTCTTTTTCACTTTCAGCATAAAAAGATTTTATCCTTAATTGCCATTCATTATTTTCTTTCTTAAAATATCCTGTGCTTATGCAAACAACTTTTGCGAACTCAGCAAGAATTGCCGCCCGCATCGGGTAATATTCTTCTATTGTGATATTTTGAGGAAGGCTTTTAAAAACTTTCTCTGTCCAAAGTTCTTTCCATTCATCATCAAGCAAATGAAAATGTTGAGCCCCCGAAACAGTTTCAATATCTAAGAGAAGTAAATTTTCAATATTTATTTGCTGCATAAAATTATTTTATGATTACAAAAATTATTTATGGTTCTCTAAAATACTATGATTCTCTCAATACCCTTGCACTCTTAAGATATTGTCCCTCTCCAAAGGAGAGGGGTTGGGGTGAGGCCTATTGAAAATACAAAAAAAGCCCCGTTAACCAACGGGGCAAAAAATAAGAACTGATATATATGGAGTTAAAATGTAAATCCTGCGAATAATGTAAAGGCCTGGCTTTTCCATTTTTGACGGTTGTCAATGTCATTTAAATTAGTAAGCCCTAATTCATAACGTGCGCCAAGGTTTATAAATGGAATTTGTATCCATAGTCCGCCAACAGCAGACCAATCGGATTTTTTAAAAATGTCGCCATTATTTTTCAGGCTATCAACAGTTTCCTTAAGAACACCTCCAACCTGGGGGCCAAGTTGAAGCTTGACTCTTTTACTTGGTCCCACGTTTATGTTTAATAATAAGGGAACTTTTATATAATCAAGCTTTGCTTTTCTTTGGCTGCCGTCTCTGAAAATATCATCATAAACATCAGACGCATCATTTGTAAAAGAGGACGAAGATTGCACAAAATTAACTTCAGGCTGTAGTCCAAATGTTTTTGAAAAATTGAATTGCATAAAACCACCAAGCAAAAAGTTATAATTGAAACCTGAGCTATAAGATTGTCCGTTTATTTTATTAATGTTTACACCAGCCTTTGCACCTATCCTGAAAAAATTTTCGTGATCAGCATTGGGATCAAATTTTTTTTGTGAAAAAGTATGCAGTGAAACAAAAGTCAAAAAAAACAATATATATTTTTTCATAAAGAAGTCCGGTTCCGACTAATAAATCAATATTAATGCAAATACCTAATACATGACACGAATTAAGAAGCCTTTATGAATTCGTGTAATTCGTGGCTAAGAAATAATTAAGTAGTAAAAATTATCTCCTGTTCCAGTGGCCGGGAACCCAAAACCAGCCACCTCTGCGACGATGAAATTTCCAATGACCTGGTATCCATCTTGCGCCTCTGAACGATGGCCTTGCCCAATAGCCTTCTTTATAAATATAATTATTCCCTTGCCATACCCAATCACCATCTATCCATGCATAATCCCTTGCAGGCGCTGCAGGCCTTGCTTTCACAACAATTGTAGGTCTTACTTTTACAACAAATTGTGCTTCTGCAAATGTCGTTGCTGATAATATTATAAAAATCAACAAACAGGTTTTAATAAGAATCTTTTTCATTTTTTTTATTTCGATAAATGCGTGGATGAAATTTATTTTCAATACCAGTGACCCGGAGCCCAATACCATCCGCCTCTGCGGTGCTGCCAATGTCCTCCTTCATAACGCCTGTATCTTGCATGAGGCCGTGTCCAATAACCCTGCCGATAAACGTAGCCATGATTTTGTCGTGCCCATTCTCCTTCCACCCAAACAAATTCAGGTCCAGGAGAAATCGGGCGTGCATAGTAAGGCGGGGCAGGCCTTGTTCTTACAACAACTGCAGAGGGGCCACAACCAATAAAAATTAGGATAATAAATAGAATACTGATTAGTGAAAAAAGTTTTTTCATAAAGTGAATTTTAATTTTAGATGGAAAAAAATGCGTAAGGTTTAATTCATTACGACTGCGGTTTTATTTCTTTAATTAGACGACATTATTATAATTAACTTGTTGCAACACTAAATTTTTTTTTCAGGTACATTTGTATTTATAATTTTTTTTAAGACATTATAATGATTACAAAAATTGCAATAGTGGGCGCAGGCACAATGGGGAATGGCATTTCGCACGTATTTGCACAACATGGCTTCCAGGTAAATCTTATTGACTTATCTCAACCTCAACTTGACAAAGCCATTGCAGTTATTACAAAAAATCTTGACCGGCAAATATCAAAAAATGCGATTTCAGAGGAAACAAAAATTCAAACACTAAAAAATATTACGACGCTTACGTCAATTGGATCGGGCGTGCAGGATGCAGATTTGGTTGTAGAAGCTGCTACAGAAAATATTGATTTAAAATTAAAAATCTTTAAACAAATTGATGAAGCCGCTCCTGCTAATTGCATCATGGCAACTAATACTTCTTCCATTTCTATTACAAAAATTGCATCAGTTACAAAACGCCCGAAACAGGTGATAGGCATGCATTTTATGAATCCGGTTCCGGTAATGAAGCTTGTTGAAATTATTAATGGATATGATACCGCTAAAGAAATAACAGAGCAAATAGTTGAGCTTGCAAAAAAACTTGATAAAATTCCGTGTGAGGTAAATGATTATCCCGGGTTTATTGCCAACAGAATTTTAATGCCGATGATCAATGAGGCAGTTTATAGTTTATATGAAGGCGTTGCCGGTGTTGAAGAAATTGATACGATTATGAAATTAGGAATGGCGCATCCAATGGGCCCTTTGCAGCTTGCTGATTTTATTGGTCTTGATGTTTGCTGTTCAATATTAAAGGTTCTGCAGGATGGTTTTGGAAATTCAAAATATGCTCCATGCCCTTTATTAATTAATATGGTTAATGCAAATAATCTGGGTATAAAAACAGGAGATGGTTTTTATAAATACACAGCAAGAAGTAAAGATTTAGTTGTTAGTGATAGATTTAGTTAGCAGAGATCTTTTTATCTGCGTCTTCGATTTTTTTATTTATTTGACCGGTAATAATGTGCCAGAACATAACAAAATCGCTGCCGAGACTGTAGAGCGGGTAAGTAAAAGTTGCCGGTTTATTTTTTTCAAAAAAGAAATGACCAAACCACGCAAAGCCATAGCCAACAACAGGAATTAAAATAAATAAAATCCACCTTCCCGTAATTATTCCGGCTATTAGGCAACCGATCAATAACAAGGTACCGATAAAATGAAGTGAGCGGCTTGTGGCATTTCTATGCTCCGTGAGATAATATGGATAAAAGCTCCAAAAAGTTTTGTATTTTTTTTCCATAATTAAATGTAAGAATTTATTCTTTTAATTGGATTTTCCGATCTGTAAAATTTGTTAATTTATGCATTTCAATATTCCAAATGCAAAATGCTTTTTTGCTATAACGTGTTTCTGTAATTTTTATTTAAAGAACTATTCAAAGCCGTTTTTTCATGATTTATTACCTTTAATTCAACATAATGTTTTTAAAAAATGGAGCCACTACTTAAAAATCCGGTTAATCATTTTAAAAATAAATTGAATTTTGCGAAACAACTTGATGAGGAGGATTCTTTAAAAAAATTTCGTGAGAAATTTTATATCCCTCTTATTAATGGGGAAGAGTGTATTTATTTTACGGGAAATTCTTTGGGTCTTCAACCAAAGACAGCGCAGAACTATGTTTTAAAAGATTTGGAAGATTGGGCAAATTATGGTGTCGAGGGTCATTTTCATGGAAAAACTCCATGGGTAAAATATCATGAGATGTTTCCCAAAAAGTTGGCTCCTTTGCTGGGAGTATTAGAAGAAGAAATTGTTGTAATGAATCAGCTCACTATCAATTTGCATTTATTACTCACAACATTTTATCGTCCGACTAAAAAACGATACAAAATTATTTGCGAAGCAAAAGCGTTTCCATCCGATCAATATGCATTGCAATCGCAGGTGTTGCTTGCGGGGTTTGTTCCCAAGGAAGCGATTATTGAAATATCCCCCCGTGAAGGAGAACATACTGTGAGAACCGAAGACATTATTTCCGCGATTAAACAACATGGAAATGAAGTTGCTGTTGTATTGTTTGGAGGTATAAACTATTATTCAGGCCAGGTATTTAATATGCAAGCTATAACTGAGGCCGCACATGATGTTGAAGCATTTTGTGGATTTGATTTAGCCCATGCTATAGGAAATATTGAATTAAATCTTCACAAATGGAATGTTGATTTTGCATGCTGGTGTTCCTATAAATATTTAAATTCAGGTCCGGGTTCTGTTGCAGGTGCGTTTATCCATGAACGTCATATTGCCAATAAATCGTTGCTACGGCTTGCAGGATGGTGCGGCACCAATAAAGAAGCACGGTTCAAAATGGAATGGGAGTTTGACCCAATTCCTACGGCAGAAGGATGGCAGCTAAGTACCACGCCGATTCTTAACATGTCTGCTCATCGTGCTTCACTGGATATTTTTGAAGAAGCCGGCTTTGAAAATATTATTGCAAAGGGAAAAAAATTAAGTGATTTCCTTTTATTTATTTTGGACGATATCAATGCTTCTGCTTCAGAAAAGGTAATAGAAATAATTACGCCACGAAATGAAAATGAACATGGCTGCCAGGTCTCTATTCTAACGTTAAAAAAGGGAAAGGAAATTTTTGATGCATTGAAAAAGCATGGAGTAATGGTCGATTGGCGCGAGCCAAATGTAATCCGGCTTGCGCCTGTTCCTCTTTACAATACCTTCGAAGACATTTACAGGTTTGGAGAAATAATTAAAAACATGCTTTAGCTAAAAAGATTGTAAACAAATTTAATTTATGACAAGAGAGGAATTGATTAGCCAGGTAAAAGAAAAAAAATCTTATTTATGTGTTGGTCTTGATAGCAGCATAGAAAAAATTCCATCATGCTTGCGTTCGCATCCTGATGCAGTTTTTGAATTCAATAAACAAATCATCGACGTTACAAAAGATTTATGCGTTGCCTATAAAATAAATACTGCTTTTTACGAAGTGATGGGTGCTAAAGGGTGGGAGATAATGGAAAGAACAGTAAATTATATTCCGTCAACACATTTTAAAATTGCTGATGCAAAGCGCGGTGATATCGGCAATACATCTAATCAATATGCAAAAGCATTTTTTGAAAACTTACATTTTGATGCGATAACAATTGCACCTTACATGGGTTCAGATAGCATACAGCCATTTCTTGAATATGAAAACAAATGGACTATTGTTTTAGGGCTTACCAGTAATAAGGGCAGTGAAGATTTTCAGCAAAAGAAAATTGGCAATACATATTTATATGAAAGAGTTTTAAAAAAAGTAAGTAAGTGGGGAACTAAGAATAATCTCATGTTTGTAGTTGGCGCTACAAAAGCAAAGGATCTGAAATCCATTAGAAAAATAATTCCTGATAATTTTTTACTTATTCCTGGTGTAGGCTTCCAGGGCGGTAGTCTTGCTGAAGTCTCGAAATATGGGCTCAATAAGGATTGTGGCCTGCTGGTAAATGCTTCTCGGGCTATTATTTATGCTGGTAATGATGAAAATTTTGCAGCCGAAGCAAGGATTATCGCGCAACAATATCAAACAGAAATGATGAGTTATCTTTGATGCCTGATAAAGTACTATTCTAATTAACATCAATTAACTTATCAACAAATGGCACAGGATCTTTTTCAATCTCCCGATTATTTTAATGTAGACGAACTTCTTACAGAAGAGCATAAGTTGATAAGAGAAAGCGTAAGGAGCTATGTAAAAAAAGAAATTTCACCTATCATAGAAGACTATGCCCAAAGAGCAGAATTTCCTGAACAAATTATAAAGCAACTTGGCGATCTTGGTTGCTTTGGTCCTACCATACCACATGAATACGGCGGTGGCGGCCTTGATTATATTTCTTACGGATTAATGATGCAGGAACTGGAAAGAGGCGATAGTGGTGTAAGATCAACTGCGAGTGTGCAGGGATCGTTAGTAATGTTTCCTATTTATGCTTATGGCAGCGAAGAACAACGAAAAAAATATTTACCAAAGCTTGCAAGTGGAGAATGGCTCGGTTGCTTTGGGCTTACAGAACCTGACCATGGAAGCGACCCAAGTGGCATGCTTAGTAATTTTAAAGATGCAGGTGATCATGTTATTTTAAATGGAAGCAAAATGTGGATCAGCAATGCGCCTTTTTCACAAGTTGCTGTTGTTTGGGCAAAAAATGAAGAAGGCGAAATTCAAGGATTGATTGTTGAGCGTGGCATGGAAGGATTTTCAACTCCAACAACACATGGTAAATGGAGCCTGCGTGCAAGCGCAACCGGCGAATTGGTTTTTGATAATGTAAAGGTTCCGAAAGAAAATATTTTGCCAAATATAAAAGGATTGAAAGGCCCGCTAAGTTGCCTGACAAAAGCAAGGTATGGCATTGCATGGGGAGCCATAGGAGCAGCTATGGATTGTTATGATACAGCACTTAGGTATTCAAAAGAAAGAATTCAGTTTGATAAACCCATTGCAGCATTTCAATTGCAACAAAAAAAACTGGCCGAGATGATTACGGAAATCACCAAAGCACAATTGCTCAACTGGCGTCTTGGTGTTTTGATGACTGAAGGAAAAGCTACGCCGCAACAGGTAAGCATGGCGAAAAGAAATGCGTGTGAAATTGCGTCTAACATTACCCGTGAGGCTCGCCAAATGCTCGGCGGCATGGGCATTACCGGTGAGTATTCGGTGATGCGGCATATGATGAACATGGAAAGTGTACTTACCTATGAAGGTACGCATGATGTTCATCTGCTTATAACTGGAATGGATGTTACGGGTTTGAATGCGTTTAAATAAATAGTGACGAGAAAATATAAACTGTGTGAGTACAAACATTTTTTTAATCGGTTTTATGGGAAGCGGTAAAACGCACTGGGGCCGCATTTGGGC
>JBEPVC010000071.1:0-8797 GCA_041691235.1 Chitinophagaceae bacterium | reverse complement strand
CATCCATTACCCGTTGCTGCACATAAGGTGAACCATGGCAACTTATTTCTATAATATCCTCGCCAGTGTACGATGAAGGGTTTTTAAAAATTGAAAGCACTACTTCATCAAGAATATTTTCACCGTCTTTTAAATAGCCTACATGCAATGTGTTTGCTTGCTGAGTGGCAATATTTTTAGAAGGAAACAATTTATTGACAATGTCAAAAGTTTTATTACCGCTTATTCTTATCACACCAATAGCACCAATGCCAGGTGGCGTAGCCACTGCAACAATCGTATCATCCCATCCTGAAAGCTTTCCATACATTTTGTAAAGATAATTGTGTTTTAGACGACTGCTTATTACATTTCATAACGCCTGGGTTTCATTCACAACGAAATAATGCCTTATGTCATTGATCTGAATTTCATCAAGAACATTAATGAAATCTTTATAAGTCGATTCATTTCCGGGACAAATAATAATTACTGTTTTTTCTTTGTCACCCAAAATTTCAGCAACCCTTTTTTGCTTTTGCTGCAAAACAGAGCGCAGGCTGGCAAAAGAGCAATACCTCATCGATTCCGGCCCGGGAATGTTTCCCTCAAAATATTTTATCGAGTCATTACGCATAAGCATCAGCGTTAGTACAGTACCTTTAGAGACTTTGGTAGTGGTTGTATCAGAATCTTTTGGCACAATAAGTTTGGCAATGGTTGGCTGTGAAAGAGTAGTAGCAAGAATAAAAAATGTTATTAGCAGAAAACCGAGATCAACCATTGGAGTAAGATCAATCTTAATATTTTTTCTATTTGATTTATTTTTTGAATGCCTGTGAGTATTCTCAATTTGAGCCATAATAGTTTTTAAACTAAGATGCCGTGTTAATGAGAATACACAAAAATTAATTTTTATTGAGGCTAATCTTTCTTTTGATTTCTAAGTTGTTTGATAAAAAAAGAGATGCAAAAATTGCATCTCTTTAATAAAATATAATTTGAAAAAATTGCCTAGTTCGGATTTTGAAGCGTTACGGGCTGAAGGCGGTAAGCATTTACATAGCGACCGTTTTGTTGTGCAGGAGTCCAGTTTGGACCTTTCCTGATTGTATTTACAGCAATTTCTGCCAGCTTGGTTCCTTTCATTGTAGTTGCTTCAACCTGGCTTACTTTACCAGTTTTATCCACAATAAATTTAACTATGCAGGTACCATAATCTGAATCAGTAAACTCATCTACTTCTGCTTCTATAGCACGGGTAACATATTTCGTCCACGCAGCGGCGCCCCCTGGAAATTGTGCCTCAATTTCTACTTTAGTAAAAACTTTATCTTCATCTTCTTTCTTTTCAACTGGTGCTGCTACCACCTGGGTCCCTTTGTCTTCCACTGGCGGAGCAACCACTCCCAAATCTTTGGTTCCTTCTACAGTTTTCACATCTACTTTAGCCTCTTCAATTTGTTTTACTTCAGGTGGTGGCTTAATAACCTCTTCATCTTTTACCACTTTTGGAGGAGTAAATTGAATTGTTGCTATAGGTGGTGGCGGTGGCAATTTTGGCGGCGGTGGCGGCGGTGGTGGCGGTGGCTCATTAGGAGCGGCCTCCATTACAAGATCTTTTGTTTGTATTTCTTTTACATCATTACTTGCTGAAAGTTTATTGAATATAAAAGAACCTACAAATATTAATAAGAGAATTCCAATGGTGCTTCCTAAAGCAACTTTAATTCTCTTGTTATAAGTTTTCCGCAGATCATAAGCGCCATATTCCTTATTTCGCCCTTCAAAAAGAAGGTCCAAATAAGTAGACTTTAATATTTTATTAGCTTCCATGTTTTGTTTTTTTATTTAGATACCCAAATGGAATTTTTCCATAAAAATTACTGCACTCCGCCGGCTTGTTCTGTTTGTTGAATTAGCTTATATTCCTCAGGAGTCGCATCAATCATTGAATATCGCTTAATAGCGTTAATATTCATTTCATCCAATACATCAACTGCATTCTTATAAGTAGCGTCCTTATCAGGTTTTATAATTATATACAAATCATCTACCGGAGTACTTTTCTTTTTATCAATAATAATTTTTCTTAAATCTTTATACCCGGTAGTTTGCATTTTAGTTGGATCACTGCCGAAATAATAATATATCACATTTGATTTCCCCAGCATAAGTGTTAATGAACCGGATTCTTTTACTTTGTTTACTTCATCAGGTTTATCCGTGTCCTTTGGCATTGCAAGGTTCATAGACGTTGGCTCAGCCAATGTAGTTGTGAAAATAAAAAATGTTATAAGCAAGAATCCAAGATCTACCATAGGGGTAAGATCCACACGCGTGGAAAGCTTTTTACCTTTTTTAACACCGGGCCCTTTATGACCACCGCCCGATTTTACTTCCATCTCTGCCATAGTAAAAATTTTATTTTAGTAAATAATTTTAAATCATTTAAACATCTTATTCATGCTGAGCTTTTTGATTTTCCTCGTACAAAGCAGTACCTGCGGGAACATCTTCAGCATTGGTAATAAGATTATATTTATAAATATCGTTTTTCTTAAACGCCGATATTACACTTCCGAAAGAAGGATATTTTGAAGAGTTATCTCCTTTAATAAGAAAATTCAACTTTTTACCTTGCCCTGCTGTGGCGGCAGCTTGTATCCAGGCCTGCAACTCATTGTTAGTGCTATCCGTGGGAATGCCAGACATTTTTACATTCTTTTTTTGTTCCGAAGGTATTTTAATAAACTGCAGCAACTGGCTAAATGGAACACCGATAAAGTCAGTGGCCACGAAATCTTTTCTATCCTGGGCCGTGACTTTCATATTTTTTTCAGACACCAACTCGTCCCAAATATCGCCTTTAATGTCATCTGTAAGATTTACAAAAACCCTGTTGTCTTTATCAATTGACACAGTAAATGCATCTTTTTGAGGAGCATGGGTATTTGATACAGAACTGGGTGGCAATACTTCCACTGCCTCAGCTGGCTTAAACTGGCCGGTTAATATAAAAAAGGACAACAACAAGAACGCAACATCACACATTGCCGTCATATCAACGTTAGTGCTTCCACGTTTTATTTTAGCTCTTCCCATTATTTAATTTTTAATAATAATTAGATTCAATTCCTGTTAATTTCCATAAAAATATTTGGAACTTATTTATAAAGAGAAGCAAAGCTTTGAGTAAGTGTAAAGCCTGATTCATCAATACCATAAGTAATACCATCAATTTTTGTAGTGAAAATATTATAGGAAATAATCGCAAAAGCAGATGTTCCGATACCGAGGGCTGTATTATACAAGGCTTCAGAAATACCTACCGATAACTGTCTTGTTGCTTCTGAACCTCCCGATGAACCGAGGTTACTAAATGCACGAATCATACCTACCACCGTTCCAAGCAATCCAATCAATGTGGCTACAGATGCGATCGTTGAAAGGAAAACAAGATTTTTTTCAAGCATTGGTAATTCAAGAGCGGTCGCCTCTTCCACTTCTTTTTGAATGGCGAGAACTTTTTGTTCAGTGTCCAATTCATTATCAGTTATCATTGATTTGTATTTGCGAAGGCCGGCTTTCATTACATTTCCTACTGAGCCTTTTTGCTTATCGCATTCTGCAATTGCAGCGTCTACTTTTTTATCAGCAAGATAGAATTGCACTTTTCTGATAAATTCTGCATTAGAACCTTTTCCATTAGCTTTTGCAACAGTTAGCCATCTTTCAATTACGAAAGTGAACACTATTAAAAATAAGCCAATCAACACAGGTACAATAATTCCTCCCTGGTACATTCTTGCTAAGCTTCCTATTGGCCCCTCATGAGATGGCCAGAAACCGCCTTTAGGATCAGGGTTTGAAAAATTACTGGCAGCACCAATAACGAAACGCCAGATTACGTACCCTGCAAGGATACATATAATAGGAGCAAGCAAAGAAATAATATTGCTTGATTTTTTTGCCTGAACCGATGTAGTCGCATTTGCCCGGGAAGTTGCAGTTGGATTTGTTTCTGCCATAACGATAGGTTTTTTAATGTTAAAGTTTAAGATGAATTTGGTTAAAATATTTGAAGGTACAATTGTAACGAAAAAAAATTTGAAAATCTAATTCAATTAAAAAAAATTAGTGGAAACACAAGTTAATAAATTAATCAGAAGGGATAATTACAATATTATTTTAAAAAAATCATGATTTTGGACCTTTTTTGTGGAAATCAAAAACCAAGAATTAATTTATTCGTAGCGAAGGGCCACAATAGGATCAAGGCGGGCAGCTTTTAAAGCAGGATACAAACCTGCAAACAGGCCTACGGCGGAGCATACAACAATTCCGAGTACTACCCATCCCCAGGGAACCACAAAACCTGTATGAAGAAACATGCCGACTATATTTCCAACCAGCACGCCTAATATTATTCCAAAAAGCGCTCCTATAAGGCTTATAAGAACTGACTCGAAAAGAAATTGAGTTCTGATGCTGCTTCTTTTTCCGCCTATTGCTTTGATCAATCCAATTTCACGGGTGCGCTCATTAACAGCCACCAGCATAATATTCATTAGACCTATTGCTGCGCCTATCAATGTTATTAAGCCAATAAAAGCAGCGGCTGTGGTAATGGCGCCAAGGCTATTCATAAACACTTCCGCTATGCTGTCGCTTTTGTCAATAAAAAAATTATTTTCTTCATCAATAGCAACTTTACGTATGGGCCTGAAGGTTCCCTTGGCCTCACCTATCGCTGCTTCCATATCTTTAATATCGTTCACCATTATCCCGATAGTGTATGAAGTTCCTTCAATATCAAACAGCCGGCGTATATTATTATATGTAGTTAGAACAATATTATCTGCATTTAATAATGCACTGGATCCCTTATCTTTTAAAACACCAATCACCCGGTATTTGATACCCGCAACATCTATAATTTTATCAATAGCCCTTTGTATATTTTCGCCATAAAGTTTTTGTGCTACACTATTTCCAATTATACAAACACTTCTTCCACTTTGCACATCAAGATTATTAAAATTCCTGCCATCGGTTAGGGTATACCCGCTTAAAGCAAGATAGTTTTCGTCACATCCGATTATAGCTATGTTTGGGTTGGTTTTTATTTTTTCATCATTTACTACTATACTTCTTGGCCCGTTTAACGATATGCTAACGCTGGCAGGAAAAGAATATCTCTCCTTAAATAATTTTGCTTCTTCGTATGTAATAATTCTTCCCTGGTTCGATTTTTTTTCTTTCAAGGCACTCACGCTTGTTTTTTTTACTTCCCTTCTTCCAAAATGAATTTGCCTGTCCTGGTAACGTATGCTAAATGAATTGGCGCCCATGGTGGCGAAATTTTCAGCGAGGCTTTGATTCATTGAGGCGATGGCTGTAATAATTCCGATGAGTGCCATAATACCGAACGCAATAATGGTAACGGTAATGCCTGTACGAAGTTTATTGCTTTTTACCGTACGGAAGGCCAATAAAAGAGAGTCTGTTACCTTCATAAAGCGATACAAAAATTTTACTAATAATTTTCCGTTGGTGAAGGTACATATTCATACCAATTTATGAACTTGTGTTAATAGTACAACCAATCAATAACCAGGGCCGGCATAATACCAAGCACTATAATTATTGCAGCGGTAATAACAAGTAACCATCGGAATGAAACCGAAGTATTTATTTCTTCATTAACGCCAGGCACAGGATCTTTAAAGTAAATAGCTTGTATTACCCTAAAATAATAGATAGCACTAATCGCTGCACAGATCACAGCTAGAATTACAAGCCATATTTGATGCCCGTCTTTGACAGCAGCCATCAAAATATAAAATTTTGCAGTAAATCCGGCTGTGAGTGGAATACCTGTAAGTGACAAAAGGAAAATAGTTGCCGTTAATGCAAGAAGAGGTTTTTTTCTGCCAAGGCCGTTAAAGCCTTCAATAGAATAATCAGCCATTTTTATAAGAATTGCAAAGATGCCAATGGTAGCAAGGCTATAAGCGGCTGCATATAAAATTAATCCATCTTTTGCCGATTGGCTAAGCGCAAAAAGCGCAAACATCATAAATCCTGCATGAGAAATACTTGAATAAGCCAGCATGCGCTTTATACTTTGCTGGAAAACAGCAGTTATATTACCGATTAACAAAGTAGCTGCAATAAGAATAACAATCAGCGTTTGCCACTGTTGTTGCATAATACCAAATGAAGAACTGAAAAGACGCATGAATGCAATGAAGCCGGCAATCTTTACAATAGTCATCATAAAAGAAGTAACAACAGAAGGAGCGCCATCATATACATCAGGCGCCCAGAAATGAAAAGGCGCAACCGATACTTTAAATGAAAGTGCCACCAGCAACAATACCAAACCTGCTGCTATTAAAACAGGGAGATTGCCCGTACCGAGATTAATAGAATCAATATAAAAAGAACCCAGGCTGTTACCGCCATAAATAAACGCAATGCCCATAAGCATTAGGCCCGTGGAAAAGGCGCCCATTAAAAAATATTTTAGCGAAGCTTCGTTGCTTTTCAAATTGCGTTTATCGCTTCCCGTGAGTATGTACAATGGAATAGACATAATTTCAATGCCAAGAAAAAGCATTAACAGCGTATTGAATGATGATGAGATTGAAACACCACATAAAACGAAAAATATTAAGCTGAAATATTCTGAAACATGGCTGCCTATTTTTTCAAAGTCTCTGCCATTGAGGAGAAAAAATAATAAGGTACAGGAAAAAGCAATCGTATTAAAATGCAGACCAAATGAATCGAAACTCAACATGTTTTTGGTATCAACATTAAAAAAATGATACCCGGCAAATTCAAAAATATTCGCGATCAACACAACAATGATACCCGCTATAGCCCAATATTTTGGTGTAGTGCTCTTTTTAAAAAACACACCTCCAAACATCATTATTACACCCCATACTGCACTTAATATAATTGAGTTCATAATACGATCTCAAACTGCCCGTGGGCTTTATTTTATTTTTATTTAAAAACGTTGTTCCAATTCATCATTTAAATCAAAATTTATTTTAAAGGTATCCTGCTCAAAATATCTGTAACCGTTGATTGCGTCAGGTGAATCACAGGCGCAGGATAAATTCCCAATATTAAAATAGAAATTACAAGTACCAACAGAACAATGTTTTGACCAACACTCAGTGATTTTGCTTTTTCGGCTATTGCGTTTGATTTTCCATAAAAAGTTTTTTGCACCATCGTCAACATATAAATTGCCGAAAACACAACTCCCAAACAAGCAAACGCAGCAAACCATTTATTAAACTGGAATAATCCGTTAAGCATTAAGAATTCGCTTACAAAAGAATTCGAGAGTGGTAAAGCAATGTTTGCGAATGCAATTATTACAAGAAAAATCGCGAGCGCAGGTGATTTCACAGCAAGCCCGCTAAGCTCTGATATTTTACGCACACCGGTTTTCTTTTCAATGATATCTACCACAATCCATAATGCAAGAATATTAATACCGTGGTTCAACATTTCCAACATGACGCCCTGCAAGCCAATTGTGTTTAATGAAAAAATTGCAGCGCCCATTAACCCAAGATGCGCAATTGATGACCATGCAACAAACCTTTTAAGATCGTTTTGTATCAGTGCAATAATACTTGCGTAAAGAATCCCTATAACACAAAGTATAATAATGAAGTGATTAAATTTTGCAATCGCGGCAGGAAATACCGGCAACAACCATCTTATCATTCCAAACACTCCCATCTTAACCATAACTCCACTCAGTACCATAACGGAAGGATAGTTCGATTGTTCATACACATCGGGTTGCCATGTGTGCAATGGAAAAATCGGAATCTTTACAGCGAATGCAGCAAAGAACAGCCAGAACAACCAACCTTGCTGCACTGATGATAACGATGTATTATAGAAAGCTGTTAAAGAAAATGAATGTGCAGACTCAGCAGTTATTGCAGGCGTGTGCTGGTACACATAAATAATTCCGACAAGCATTAATAATGAACCTAAAAAAGTGTACACGAAAAATTTAAAAGTTGCCTGCACTCTTTTTTCTCCTCCCCAATTGCTGCATAAAAAATATGCAGGAATAAGCGCCAATTCCCAGAAGAAATAAAACAGCAATGCATCCATCGAAACAAATACACCCATAATGCCGGCCTGCATAAAAAGCAGGAGTCCAAAAAAAACATTGGCATTTTTATATTCAGATTTATAAGTGAGCGCAAAAATAAGCGGGTAAGAAAGTGCAGTTAGAAATGTAACCAAAAAGCCCATGCCATCAAGCCCTACAGAAAAACTTGAACCTATGTAAGGCATCCATACATAAGAAACATTGTTATAATAAAAAAATTCCGGGTGGTGTGCTATATCTGAATGGAACAGGCTGATAACCGATACCACTAAAGTTATTAAAGAAGATAACAGTGCAAACAACTTAACGCTTCGGCTGTTCTTAATAAAAATCACAATTATCCCCGTAACAAAAGGTATCCATATAAGCAGTTCAGGAAATGTATAATATGTTCCGAGCATTAATTTTATTTTGTAAACAACTGGATTATAAATAAGACCAATATTCCAATAACCATCAATAAAAGATAAGAGCCTACCTGCCCGCTTTGCAACAATCTTAACTGGCGGCTTCCGTAATTTATACCTTTGCCAACGCCGTTCACAATTCCGTCAATTCCTTTTTTATCTATTACATTACTTAATAAATTTGATAAAGAGCGATAAGGCTTCACGAAGAGAAAATCATAAATTTCATCAACATAAAATTTATTTTTTA
>JBEPVC010000070.1:0-8818 GCA_041691235.1 Chitinophagaceae bacterium | reverse complement strand
TCCAAAACAAAAAGTGGTTATCCTATTTTATGCAACGATCCGCATCTTGGTTTAAATCTTCCATCGCTTTGGTATGAAATGCAAATTACAACCCCTACATACAATGCTTACGGGGCAACGTTTCCAGGCGCACCGGCGATAATCATTGGCTTTAATGATAGCTGTGCTTTTGGATTTACAAATGCCATGCGCGATGTAAGAGACTATTATGAAGTAACATTTAAAGACGATACCCGCAAAGAATATTTGTTTAATAATGAATGGCATAAAACAACATTCAGAATTGAAAGAATAAAAGTGAAAGGTGAGCCGGATTTTTTGGATACAGTTGCTTACACCAATATCGGGCCCGTTATGTATGATAAAAGTTATAGCGGCGGAAGATCAACCAACAATAAATATTATGCGGTAAGGTGGAAAGCACATGATCCAAGCAATGAATTAAAAATGTTTACACTTTTAGATAAAGCAAAAAATTATAACGACTACTTTACTGCAATAAAATTTTTACATACGCCGGGGCAAAATTGTGCATTCGCTTGCAAGAATGGCGATATTGCAATATGGGATCAGGGCGAGTTTCCTGCAAAATGGAAAAGACAGGGAGATTTTGTAATGCCCGGAACGGACAGCAGCTATTTCTGGCAGGGAATGATTCCGCAGGATGAAAATCCGCACATCATAAATCCTGAAAGAGGATATGTGTTCAGCGCAAATCAATTGCCGGCTGACAGTTCATATCCTTATTATCTTGGTGGAAGCTATCCTCCTTATCGTGCATGGGAAATTAATAAGAGATTAAGTGTAATGGATAATATAACTCCCGAGGATATGATGAAGCTTCAAACGGATAATTATAATGTTTTTGGTGAAATGGCGCTTCCTGTTTTATTACAAAATACCGATGTTGCAAGATTAAACGCTGATGAAAAAAAATATTTTGACATTTTACAAAAGTGGGACGTAAGAAATGATGCGGATTCTAAAGGTGCAACATTATTTGTGTTGACATGGGATAGTCTGGAAAACAAAGTTTGGAACGATGAATTTTCAAAATCAAATTTGCAAATGATGCTGCCCCACGAAAGCACATTGCTTGATAATATTAAAAAAGATTCAGCATTTAAATTTTTAGATGATATAAATACGCCGCAAATCGAAACATTGCAGGATGATGTAACTGCTGCGTTTAAGCAAGCTGCCCGGGTTGCAAAAAGAGCGGAAGCGGAAGGCAGGCTTGAATGGGGCAAATATAAAGACACAAAAGTTTTACACCTGGCAAAGCTCGATGCGTTAAGCAGGTTGCATTTGCCTATTGGTGGCGGTACCAATACCATTAATGCAGCAAATTCCCAACATGGGCCAAGCTGGAGAATGATTGTTTCATTAAGTCCTCAAACGGAAGCCTGGGGCGTTTATCCCGGCGGCCAAAGTGGAAACCCCGGCAGTAAGTTTTATGATGATTTTGTGGACACGTGGGCAGCAGGAAAATATAATTCACTTTGGATAATGAAGGCGGCCGATGCTACAAGTAGCAAAGTAAAATGGAAGATGAGTTTTAAGCCATAACTGTTGAACCCGCCTGGCGGTAGGCAAGTTGTTGAATTAATATATTGTTGAAAGAAAATTTTTTTATTGAAATTATTATTAAGCATAAACAATTCAACAATGAAACAATTTATCAATTCGCGCAAACAGATTTAATTAGTGCACTAAAATAAAAATATGAAATTTCCAATCTCAATAATTCTGATAATTCTCTTAAGCTTTTGCAGTTGCTTATATTTTCCATGGTGGAGCATTGCCATTGTAGCATTTATTGTTACAGCATTTATTCCACAAACGCCCATCGCTTCATTTTTTTCAGGCTTCATTGCTTTGTTTTTATTGTGGGGCATATTAAGTTTTTGGATTAGCTCCGCCAATAATGATATATTGGCTCACAGAGTCTCCCAATTGATTTTTAAAACAGATAATCCCTTTTTGCTTATAATGAGTACAGCTCTAATCGGAGCCCTGGTAGCTGGTTTTGGCGCCCTAACGGCCAGCTATATACGCCCTGCGCTATCTCAACGCAGGTAATTTTATACTTGTAAGATTTTCTTAAAAAGCTAATAAACCAATTTTTAGAATCTACATTCGCTTATGCAAAAACTCTTTTTGTTTATTCTTTGCATAGCAGCGTTTAATGCATCAGCACAAAAAATTGAGGGAACAGTGTATGATGATGAAGGAAAGATTTTGCCCTTTGCGTCTGTGCTTGTGAAAGGAACAACTGTAGGCACCAGCGCAAATAATCAGGGAAAATTCAGCATTTCGCTGTCTGCCGGAAGTTACACATTGACTTGCCGTCACGTCGGCTACACGACACAGGAAAAAACGATAGCGCTTACGTCACTAGATGTAACTGTTGATTTTAATTTATCCGTTCAAAAATTAATTCTCAAAGAAATTATTATAAATAAAAACGGCGAAGACCCTGCCTATGAAATTATAAGGAAGGCAATAAAAAAACGCCCGTTCTATGAAAAGCAGGTGAATGCATTCCAGGCTGAAGTATATATTAAAGGAATTATCAAATTAAGAAAACTTCCCGAAAAAGTTTTCGGCAAAAAAATTCCTGAAGAAGATCGCAACAATATGGCGCTTGATTCCACCGGCAAGGGAATTATTTATTTATCAGAATCGGTTACAAAAATTTCAATGCAGCAGCCGGACAAAGTAAAGCTTGAAGTTATTTCAGGAAGGGAAAGCGGAAGTAATGGTTTCGGTTTTAACTTTCCTGCAGTTATAAGTTTCTACCAGAACAACGTGAATATGTTTGCTTCAATGCTTAATCCACGCGGGTTTGTATCGCCGATAGCAGATGGGGCTTTGCATCTTTATACTTACAAATTCCTTGGTAGTTTTTTTGAAGATGGAAAGGAAATCAATGTAATTAAAGTAACTCCTTCAAGAGACTATGAACCACTTTTCTCCGGTATTATCAATATTTCTGAAAATGACTGGCGCATTTATAGCTGCGATCTTTTACTTACAAAAAAATCACAGCTTGAGATTTTAGATTCTCTTGAAATATCTCAAATACATGTACCCGTTACCGATAGTATATGGCGCATAAAAAACCAGGTGCTTCATTTTAATTTCAACCAGTTAGGCATAGACGCGGTTGGCGATTTTGTGAATGTATATTCCAAATACAACTTAGACCCGAATTTTTCAAAAGATTTCTTTAATCGTATCGTTATAAAATATGACACAGGTGTAAATAAAAAACCTAAATCTTATTGGGACAGCATCAGGCCTGTACCGCTTGAACCCGATGAAATGAATGATTATAAAGTTAAAGACAGTATTTATGAATTAAGAAAAGATTCAGCTCAAAATATTGACTCGCTAAGAAAGAAGCAAGGCAAAGTAAAAATTTCGCAAATTTTCTGGACAGGAATAGACAGAACACATTATAGTAAAGTAAACACGTATCGCTATGAAATTGATCCGCTGTTAAAAACTTTACAATACAATACAGTTGAAGGCCTTGTTTTAAATCCGTCTTTTACAATTTCAAAATTTGTGAAAAAATGGAACACTACCGTAAGTTTCATTGGGGACCTGCGCTATGGATTTAACAACAATCACCTGAATGCGTGGGCAGGGTTTAATTTCAGAAGCCGAAACTTTGATGTGGATGAAAAATTTAAGCGACAATCGTTTTATATTGCCGGCGGAAAAAGAGTAAGCCAGTTTTTTAAAGAAAGCGCATTAGACGGTTTAGGCAATAGCATCGGCACATTGCTATATGGAAGAAATGAAATGAAGATTTATGAAAACTATTTTTTAAAAACCGGCTTTACAAAACGATGGGAGAGTGGAGCCCGGTTTTTGATAGAAGGGGAATATGAAGACAGAATGCCCCTTGACAATACGACTGATTTCATTTTAAATAAAAAATGGGTTGATCGTTTTACACCAAATTACCCCGTAGAAATTTCATCATCACAGTTTATGCCGCACCAGGCAGTGCTTTTACACGCATTATTGAGCGTGAAGCCGGGACAGAAATATATTCAGTTTCCAAAATCAAAAGTTGCCATTGGATCTAAGTATCCGACTTTCACTGTTGATTATACAAAAGGAATAAAAAATATTTTTGGCAGCGATGTTGATTTTGATAAATGGTCGTTTAATATTTCTGATGAAGTAAATTTAAAACTTGCCGGCTCTGTTAAATACAGCGCAACAGTTGGCGGATTTTTAAATACCAATAATGTTTACGTGCAGGATTACAAACATTTTTACGGAAATGTTTCTCATGTTTCGAAAGAATACGTGCAAACATTTCAGCTTGCATCCTATTATGAATTCAGCAACACTTCTTCTTTTTTTACAGAACTCCATTTTGAACATCATTCAAACGGATTGCTTACAAATAAAATTCCATTGTTTAAAAAATTAAATTGGAATTTGATAGAAGGTGCAAATGCCCTTTACATAAATCCAAATACAAAATATGCCGAAGCATTTGTTGGACTTGAAAATATTTTTAAAATATTACGAATAGATTTTGTGGCAGGATTTCAAAATGGCTTTAAGCCTGTATATAACTACCGCATTGGCTTTGGAGGCTTAATAGGAAATGCACTTAACGCTCAAAGATTTAAAAAAAGCAGCCGCGTAATTAATGACTGGTAATAAACTATTTTTTCCTTATAACTATTTTTTCTGTGTATTCTTCAATCACGTTACCGAAGAAATTTTTTGTTTCGGTAAATTTTTCTGCCGGAATAAGATTTTGCGAAAGCTGGAGAAAAGCAATTGAAGTAACTGTATTTGCTTTTTCGTCGTAGAGATATTTTGTTTTAAATAATCCGTATTCAAACTTTATGTCCCTTGGTTTTGGAAGATTGTCTACCGTATAATTTTCAGGAAGTGTATAAATAGTTGTGTCTGTTTTTATATAAGGAAAACGAAAGTAAAATGCTTTTGTTCTTTTTTCAGTTGCGGGTAATCTTGCGCTGCACATTTTATAAATTCTCGGATTGAGAAACATTTTACTGCCTGCCGAAAATTCCGGAATTTTCTCAATCAGCAATTTAAATGAAGCATTTACTGATTCATCTTTACGTTCTGTAGATATCTCAAATTCATCGGGCTGCAAAAATCCAAATTCACTTACGAGGTAACTTTTCTGATCATCTTTTTTCTCATTTAAGAACTCACCTATCAACTCTTCCCTGTATTCGCCGGAAGTTCTTAGAATGCTTTCGGTTTCACCGGAAGCATCTTCCTGAAGGGATATTTTTGTCGTAAGGCTAAAAGTATTTTCTGAGGCTTTGCTCTTCGGTGTAGCAACTAACACGCCACCATCAGGCGTTATTAATAATGCATTCCGGTTTTCGGTAAAGCTTCCGAGCACACCGATTTCTGAAATGGGACTGGTGCACTCAAGCCATATTGTATCTTTATTTTGTGGTACACATAAAATAACATGATTAAAAGAATTGTGCGGAAAAGCAGGATCAACAGGCTCTTTGTTATACTTTGCATTAATCAATGCGGGATAACTTATAATACCAACGGCGTCTAAGCATGCATGCATATAATTTGAAAGAGCTTTACAGTCGCCATATTTTTTAGTATCAACAAAATTTGCGTCGAATGGTTTATAGCCTCCTATGCCAAGTGAGATATCTACATACCTGAAATTACTTTGCAAATACTTGTATATTATTTTTATTTTTTCTTTGTCATCTTTTGCATCCTTCACGGATTCTTTTAAAAAATTTTTTGTTTGATCGCTTAGGTTAACGGAGCCCCTGGAAAGATTTGCATACCATATTCCTAAATCTTTCCATGTAGCAAAATCACCTTCGTATCCATCCATTGAAAACTTATTAGGGGTTACTAGTATTTCGGGATAACTGCTTTCATAATTTACTGCCCCAGCTTCGTATTTAATAGCTGGAAGATTT
Source organism: Chitinophagaceae bacterium (assembly GCA_041691235.1). Lineage (GTDB taxonomy): Bacteria > Bacteroidota > Bacteroidia > Chitinophagales > Chitinophagaceae > Ginsengibacter. Next base: position 2,846 of record JBEPVC010000070.1, on the reverse strand, counting down.
TTTACTTCCCATGCATAAAATTTATTTTTCCCCTCAGTGTTTATTAATGGGGTTACTGAAATATTTTTTGCCTTAAACTTTAAATCAAGATTAGTGGGAATGCTTGCAGTGTATTGCGAGTATTCTACAGATTGATCTGGTATCTCTATATAATAATCAGGGTAATTTAAAGTGCCTTTATATTTTATTTCATAATCATATTGAACCGTTACAGGATAAGAAGGAGTTGCAACCCTGAAATAATAGACTTTACCATCTACCACAAGTCCTTCACCTGTGGCTTGCGACTTCATTTCCCTCATTTTATATTTATTAACCGGCTTTCCCACCGCATCATACACTTTAATTTCAGCATCTTCAAGTTTTTTAAACTCATCGGAAAATTGATAAAATTGAAGAGCATCCTCACCTTCTGCATCCAATACAGTAATAACCTGGTGAACTGTAAGCCACGCTTCGTCAATATTCTTTACCTCAAATTTTATTTTTTCTTCTCTTTTTACGCTATGTGCATTTTGTAACAATAACGGTGACATGGTAGACGCATTCAATATATTAATTTGAGAAAAGCCCCCAGATGTAATTAAACAAATGGATATGCTGACAAAAAATCTTTTCATCATGGGTTTGCTTTTTTCTTTTTAATTACTACTTGTTCATTAAGTGTAGCGAAAAGTTTTTTATAAAATTCCTGTAGCAATGGATATGTATTGGCAGCATAAAACGGCTTAAGAAAATCAAGTGTTATTCTTATATTAAGGGATCCTTCATCAGCCTGCATCAGGCGTTTTAAAACAATACTTGAATCGGGCAATCTCATGATAACATTTTTGGGAAGATCATCAAATTCATAACCATCCGGAATAGCAATAGTGCCCACTACTGTATAAGATTGCTTATAGTTGAAATCAATATCCGTTTGTCTTCGATCTGCAATAAAAGGATTTTTCTCAAGGCCCTGAAATAAGTTTAATGTAAAATATTTGTATTCTCCAGATGAATTTAAAGGCAATGAAAATTCAACTTTTTGCTCCAATGGCAAGGTATCATTGTCTAAATTATTTACGGCAATGCTGTCAATCTTTATTCCTGTATATTCTTTAGAAAAATAATCTTTAAAAGAGGCCTTATCTTCTTCCCATTTTTTTACACGCGGATTTTTGCAATAGCCATAACTGGAAACCGTTGCTTCTCCTTTCATCAAAGCATCGGTTGTTATTTCTGCGAATATGGAAACTACATTTTTCCACAGATCTTTTTTATCGGTTAATGTTATCCAGCCTCCTTTTGTTCCATCAACAATAAAACCTTCGTTGTTAACAACATCATATGGTACAAGATATGCGGGATTATACTTGTCTGCTGCATTTAAAATATACGTTTTATCATCAATGAAAACGCAAGTCATTGTATTATTAAATTGTTCTAAAAAAGGATATAATGTATTTACACTTCCATTATCTTTTGTACTCACGAGCAACGGGTATACTTGCAGGCCAGCATCTTTTAGAAGATCAATCAACACGAAATTCAGCTCTGCATTGTTACCTGTCTTTTTATCCCAGGCAGATTTTATTCCATCTTCAGAGTATATAGATTCTTGCCCATTCCAGTTCATATTTTTTCGCACATAGTCGTGTATCATTACCATTTTATTAAAATCGCCCTGCACATTTTTTAATGCTTCATCGAGTGATTTTGTGTGAGGCAGATTTTTTTTGAGCTGCAGTCCAAAATATTCATTTTCCAATAAGAAATTGGTAAGCTTTCCCCAGGTTGATCTTACTTCTTCTACTTGTCCATCTCCATAATCAATCTGAGATAATTGAAATATTACTCTTTGCAAATAATCTTTTTCAGCACCCATATATGGTTCGTCTTTGAGTGCCGGAACATTTTTAATTATATACGTTTTTTCAATAGAATTGTATGATATTGAACTACTGCCATAGACACCCTGTTCTGTAACTTCAGCACTTTTCTGCTCCACTGTTTGATATGCCAAAAGCTGGGTAGTGAACCTGAACATGGAAGGAATAAGAATTTTATAGATGCTTATTCGCGTTGGAATATCATCCTGGAAATACCAATCACCCAGATTGCTTTCAGATTTCTTAATCCTGGTATATTTAAATTCTATAACGCTTCCAACTTTTACATCCGGCATTGTGAAAGCAATTTGCGAAATCTCGTTGTCTATTTTTTTTATATAAATTGAAGATTTCTCAACTTTTGAGGTAACAATAGTTCCTCCATTATCAAGGTTAAAAGTTATTGCAGAAATGTCTCTTATATTTTCATAATTATCTTTACTATAGTAATTAAGTTTTATATCTGCAAGATGAATGCCCTTGTCTTTCAGAATTTTTATGCGGATTCGTATATTTGTTTGGATATTAAAACTACTGTTTGTCAGAAAGTAACGAACATCACCATAATCAATAAGCTTATATGCTTCGGCATCTTTATCAAATTCACATTCCTTAAGAAGGAGATCTTCTTTGTCTATCTTACCGAAAGCTGGTAATTCTTTTTGAGCAAATATTGTTGAGGAGCATAATAATAACAGGATGGTAAGAATTTGTCTTCTCATTTCAAGATTAGTTGGTTGGTAGTACGAATTTATAAAAAATAATACAGGATTATAATTAATTTATGTAACGAATTAATGCCGGTAAAATTTTGTGCTTGTGGAAAATTAATATCATTTCGATTGTCATGGCTATTTTTACAAAAATTAATGAATGAAGCGTTTCTTATTTTATAGTTTACTCTCCACATTTTTTATTGCATGTAAAGCGCAACCCGATCATTCATTTACTAAACAAAAAAATAATAATACGCTT
>JBEPVC010000069.1:0-8818 GCA_041691235.1 Chitinophagaceae bacterium | reverse complement strand
ATAAAAGAGGATGCACATACTTTGTACGGATTTTTTGATTCTTTAGAAAAAGAAATGTTTGTACTGTTGATAAGTGTTTCGGGCGTAGGTGCAGCAACAGCAAGAATGATGCTGTCTAGTATGAAGCCCTCTGAAATAAGTAAAGCCATCATGCAAAATAATGCTGCAGTATTGGAAAGTGTAAAAGGCATAGGCAGAAAAACCGCGGAACGTCTTGTACTGGAACTTAAAGATAAAATTTCAAAATTGTCACCCGCTTCTGCTGAAAATGCGCTTGTTGGCAATACTTTGGAACAAGATGCGTTAAATGCTTTGGTGGCACTTGGTATTGGAAGACCGGTTGCAGAACAGGCAATTAAAAAAATCGTAATTTCCACCCCAAATATAAACACCCTCGAAGAACTAATAAAAAAAGCCCTAAAAGCCATTTGACAGAACTCTACCTTAATTAATTGCCGGATGTTTCTTAAAAAGGGATTGCTTCCAAATGTTTTTGGGTTGATAATGGTCTGCATTTTATCAATTGCATTTTCAATTTTTCCTTGTACCAAAGGTTTTGCGCAGGATTCTTCCAGGATTCGGGGTAATGATTCATTGCCATTTCCCATTCACGATCGCAGAGGAGATTATTTTTCAAATCAAACCAGCACTTTCGATTTAAAACAGCCTCCGAATATCAGCGATTCCATCGCTTATGACCCTGAAACAAAAAGATATATTGTTTACGAAAAAATTGGCAACCGTTATTACAGAACGCCTACTTCCTACTCCGCACAGGAATTTATGGAAATAGAAAGTCAAAAAGCAGAAACAGATTATTTTAAAAAAAGAGCTAACACGCTTAACATTTTGAACCGCGGCCAGGTAAAGCCAAAGCTTAGTATCTACGATAATTTATTCAACAGGTTATTTGGTAATGGCAAAATTGATATTCAGCCACAAGGTAACGTTGATATTACCGCGGGCTACCAGGGCCAGAACATTAAAAATCCGACTCTGCCGGAAAAGGCAAGAAAAAATGGCGGATTGGATTTTAACATGGATGCTCAATTAAATGTAAATGCAAATATTGGCGATAAATTAAAATTCCCCATAAGCTATAATACGCTTGCCAATTTCGATTTTACCAACCAGCTCAAGCTTGATTACACAGGTACCGATGATGAAATTTTAAAACGCTTCGAGGCCGGTAACATTTCTTTTCCTTCAAGAAGTACCCTGATTCCCGGAGCCCAGTCTCTATTTGGAATTAAAACGCAACTTCAGTTTGGTAAACTTTTTATCACAGCCCTAATAGCCAATCAAAAATCCCAACGACAATCTGTAAATCTACAGGGTGGAAGTGCGGCGCAGCAGTTTGAATTTAAAGCAGATGATTACGAGGAAAACAGGCACTTTTTACTTGCCCAATATTTTAAGAACAATTATAATAAGGTGATGAGCAATTTGCCGGCAGTAAGTACACCTGTGCAAATTTTAAGAATGGAAGTTTGGGTAACCAATAAAAATGGCGCTACTACTGATGCAAGAGAAATTGTAGGCCTTATGGATCTCGGAGAATCAAATCCTTTCCATCCTTTTCCGGTAACAGGTAGCCTGCCGACAAATAATGCCAACTCAGAATTCAGGGATATTACAATAAATCCAAACAGCAGAAACCCCGCGCTCGTAACAAGTCAATTACAGGCAATAGGATTAAATCCGGTGCAGGATTTTGAAAAAACATTTGCGAGAAAACTTGATTCCTCGCAATACATATACAATTCCAAGGTTGGTTTTATTTCGTTAAGCCAACCATTACAGGCCGATGAGGTTCTCGCAGTGGCTTATCAATACTCTTACAACGGGCACATATACCAGGTTGGGGAATTTTCACAGGATTTACCGCCAGATTCTGTTTCAGGAAATCAAAAGGTTCTCTTTTTAAAATTATTGAAAGCAACTTCACAGCGGCCTAATCTACCGATATGGCAACTGATGATGAAAAATGTATACAGTGTAGGTTTTGGATCTTTGGATCGGCAGGACTTTAATTTGAATGTATTGTACGAACAGCCCGGGCTTGGAGCAAAAAGATATCTCCCTTTTGGAAATCTTAACCAGGGCACGCCTATATTGACTTTAATAAATCTTGACCGACTCAATAATCAAAATGATCCGCAACCTGATGGTGTGTTCGATTTTGTTGAAGGTTACACCGTTCTTTCACAATACAGCAGGGTTATATTTCCTTTATTGCAGCCCTTCGGACGTGATCTTGCGCCGAAAGTCTTTACCGATACAACCATTGCAAAAGATAGTTTGTATTATCCGTTGTATGATTCTATTAAAGTAATTGCACAGGAACAATTTCCTAATCTTGATCGATTTATCTTAAAGGGATCTGCAAAAACTTCTGCATCGTCTGATATAAGTATTGGGTATAATATTCCACCAGGCTCGGTTAAAGTTACAGCCGGAGGACAGCAACTGAGTGAGAATATCGACTATACAGTTAACTATGATTTGGGCACAATCAAAGTAATTAACCAGGCAATTATAAATGCCGGCCTTCCTGTGCAGGTAAATTTTGAAAACAATGCAACTTTCGGCCTTCAGCAAAAAAGCTATATGGGATTACGGTTGGATTACCAGGCAAAAAATACCGCGAAAGAGCAGTTAGCATTGGGCGGAACAATTGTCAGGCTTAGCGAACGGCCCTTCTTCACCAAGGTTGATTATGGAGAAGATCCAATTAGCAACACAATGTATGGCGTTGATGCAAATTATCGAAGAGATCTTCCAAGACTTACAAAAATTTTAAATAAACTACCCTTTTATAGCACTACGGCACCCTCCGGAATTAATGCTTATGCGGAAGCTGCATATTTAAAACCTGGGCATGCTCCACAAATAGGCAAAGGAAGTAAAGGAGTAATATATATAGATAATTTTGAAGGAAGCAAGAGTGATATCGATCTCAGATTTCCCCCTATAAGCTGGGCACTTGCCTCTACACCCTTTGGCGCCACAGATTCAACCGGAAATGTTCTTCTCTTCCCGGAAGCAAGTTTAAACGATAACCTGGACTATGGCAAAAACCGGGCAAGTATCTCTTGGTATCAAATTGAGCCAACGTTACAAGACCCGCAAAATGTAAACAATCCTTTAAAGGGAAATAAAACGGCTCTTTCCGACCCAAGAGTACGCGCCATTTCACAAACAGAAATATTTCCGCAACGAACAACTGATTTTGGGCAGAACCAGCTTGTAACTTTTGATCTTGCTTATTACCCAACTGCCCGTGGGCCATATAATTATGACGCAAGCCCAACCGATGTTGCACCTGATGGAAGACTTTTGAACCCGAAAAAAAGATGGGGTGGATTAATGAGAAATATTGATCAGACGGATTTTGAAACTGCGAACATTGAATATATTGAATGTTGGGTACAGGATCCATTTATAACCAATCCGGCGAGTAGCGGCGGTAAGTTCTATATTAATCTTGGAAATGTTTCGGAAGATGTACTTAAAGATTCCCGGAGATTTTATGAAAATGGTTTACCCACGCCAACTACTCCTGCACAGGTGGATACTTCAGTTTGGGGAGTTGTGCCACGCAATCCAATCCAGGTTACTAACGCATTCAGCAACGATCCTAAAGACCGGCCTTACCAGGATGTGGGGTTTGATGGGTTATCTGATAGCGCTGAGGTTACAAAACGCAGAAATGATTATCTGAATGTATTGGCTACAAATTTTGGAGTAGGTTCAAGAGCTTACCAGGATGCTTTGCTGGATCCTTCCTCTGATAATTACCACTATTACCGAGGTGCCGACCTCGATAAGGAAAGTGCAGGTATCCTTGCCCGTTATAAGAGATTTAATAATCCGCAAGGCAATTCTCCGATCGCGGATAACAATGCACAATTCTCTTCTGCAGCCACATTATACCCTGACCAGGAAGATGTAAACCGCGATAATACATTAAATGAAACCGAAGAATATTTTCAATATATCGTCGATCTTAAGCCGGCGTCATCGCCTGAGATGAATATAGGACAGAATTTTATTGTAGATAAAAAAGTGGTAACCGTAAAACTTGTTGATGGTACGTCAAGACCGGAGACCTGGTACCAGCTACGCATTCCGATAAATGCTTACAATAAAAAAATTGGCAATATTCCAGATTTCAAATCAATAAGATTTATAAGAATGTTCCTTACTGATTTTGATGATAGTGTTGTTGTTCGTTTTGGTAAGCTTGACCTGGTAAGAAATACGTGGAGAAAATTTCAATACAAACTCGACTCAACAGGTACTTATAGCCCCGAAATTACAAGTGACTTTAATGTGGGCGCAGTAAATATTGAAGAAAACGATAAAAGAACTCCACTTCCTTACCGCACACCCCGCGAAATTGAAAGAGTTCAAACTCTTAGTAATAATGGAGTAAATCTTTTGCAAAATGAACAGGCATTGACACTTCAATTTTGTAGTTTAAATAAAAATGATGGTAAAGCTGTTTTTCAAACGTTTGCCAACAGGGATCTAAGACAATTTCGTAAGCTGCAGATGTATATTCACGCAGAGAAGTCGCAAACAGCGGTAGTTAATGATGATGATCTTGTTGCCACAGTAAGAATAGGAAGTGATTTTGTTTCTAATTACTACGAAGTGCGGATTCCGTTAAAGCTTACTCCTCTCAACACAGGCCTTGATCCAAATAGCGATGCTTATAATGACACCTTGTGGATTGCGCACAACAATCTCGATCTTGATCTTGATGTTCTAACTAAAATTAAGACTGCAAGGAATTTATCAAACACTTCATTAATTACTTTGTATTCGCAATTGCAGGATAACGGTCAGACCTACTCGATAATGGGAAATCCAAATTTGGGTGAAGTAAAAGGAATATTAATGGGTGTCAAAAATATTAATGCTGAAGTTGCCTGCGGTGAATTATGGTTTAATGAATTGCGACTTTCTTCGCTCGATGAAAAAGGCGGTTGGGCAGCACTTGCACGCATAGACGCAAACCTTGCAGACCTTGGAACTATTTCACTTTCCGGAAACACTCATAGCAATGGATTTGGTACGCTTGAGCAGGGCGTAAATGACAGGTACAAAGATTATTTTTTTCAATTTGACGCAGCAGCAAACCTTGAGCTTGGAAAACTTTTGCCTAAAAGCGCAGCCTTATCTATTCCATTCTACGCAAGCGTTTCTCAATCTATAAGCACACCTGAATATGATCCTTATGATTTGGATTTAACCTTAAAGCAAAAATTAAGAAATGCATCGAAAAGTGGCCGCGATTCAATAAGAAAAAATGCAGTAGATTTTACATCAACTAAAACAATAAGTTTTACAAACGTTCATAAAAACAGGACCAATAACAAGAAACCGAAGCTATGGGACATTGAGAATTTTGATTTGAGTTATTCATTTACAAAGACTGAAGCACACAATCCGCTTATCGAATATAATAATGTAACGAAGCAGCAAGGCAACCTAGGATACAATTTTGCGCCGCAACCAAAATTTATTGAGCCTTTCAAAAAGATATTTAAAAAATCTAAAACACATTGGTTCGATTTGATAAAGGATTTTAACTTCAATCCTATTCCATCTCAAATAAGTTTTAAAGCAGATATTTTCAGGCAGTTTGGGGTTATAAAACCAAAAAGTATTGGAGAAGATAAATACATAATTCCGGAAACCTTCGATAAGTATTTTACATTCAACCGAAATTATGTCTTTAGGTGGGATATTACACACTCGCTTAACATTGATTACACAGCGCTCAATAATGCCCGCATTGATGAACCGGCGGGTCGGCTTGATACAAAAGCAAAAAGAGACACCGTTAAAAATAATTTCTTCAACGGGGGCCGAAATGTAGCTTTTAACCAGGCGATTAATTTTTCGTACAATGTACCTCTTAATAAATTTCCATTGACAGATTGGACAACTTTGCGATTGAGCTACACAGCCAATTACCAGTGGATTGGCGCCTCCAGGCTTGCAGTAAATCTTGGCAATTTTCTTGAGAACGGTCAGCAGGAAGAAGCAAATCTTCAACTTGATTTTACAAGATTATATAATAAATCAAAGTGGCTAAAGGCACTTGACCAGCCAAGGCAGCCATCTCAAAACGAAAAGGCTGATTCAACAAAAAAAATACCCCAGGTAGCAACTCCGAAGAAGGACGCGAATGGTTTGCCGGAAATAAGTGGAATTGCGCGGGTGTTCGGTAAATTACTTACAAGTATAAAATCAATTAACGCAACTGTTTCTCAAAATAGCAATACAAGATTGCCCGGCTACACTGATAGCACGAAATTTTTAGGAGAAGATTTTAGAAGTATGGCTCCGGGTTTTGATTTTATTTTAGGTAAACAACCCGATAGTAACTGGCTTAACAGGGCAGCGCGAAGAGGACTTATTTCTAAGGATTCTTTATTTAATGATTTGTTTGTACAAAACTTTGATCAGCATCTGAGCTTTACTGCTCAATTAGAGCCCATCCGGGATCTAACGATTGATGTAAACCTGGATAAAACTTTCAGCAAAAATTATTCTGAAACGTTTAAGGACACCACTTTTACAGGAAATAATTTTGCGCATTTAAGTCCCTACATTACCGGAAGCTTTAGCGTAAGCTATATCGCCTTTAATACTTTGTTTGAAAAATATAATCCTAACCAGGTTTCGGCAACTTTTATAAAGTTTCAAAATTACAGGGAAATATTATCAAAAAGATTAGGATCGTTGAATAAATACAATCAGCAGGCAGGTAATCCTGTAGGGGCTGATGGTTATGCGATAGGATATGGAAGATATGCGGTGGACGTATTGGTTCCTGCGTTCATTGCTGCATACACGGGCGAAGATCCGACCAAGGTGTCGTTGGTTAGACAAAATAATCCAAATCTTAAATCGAATCCCTTCAGCGATATTCTGCCTAAACCAAACTGGCGCTTAACTTATAATGGCTTAAACAGGATCCCCGGATTAGACAAAATATTTACCAATTTTTCGTTGACACATGCATACAATGCAAGCCTTGGAATGAACAGCTTTACTTCAGCATTGCTTTACCAGGACGTTTCAAGGTTTGGTTATCCTTCATTTATTGACACTACTTCCGGGGCTAATAATTATATTCCATTCTTTTTGGTTCCAAATATTACAATACAGGAACAGTTTGCTCCTTTGATTGGTATTGACATGACTTTCACCAATCAACTGAGCCTTAAATTTGAGTATGTAAAACAGCGGCAACTGAGCCTGAGCCTTATTGATTACCAGCTTAGTGAAGTACGATCTACCCAATACACCTTTGGCGGTGGCTTTAGAAAGAGGGGATTGAAATTGCCCTTTAAAGTGCCGTTCGCAAAAGCTGACAGCAAAAAATTGGATAATGAAATTAATTTTACCCTGGATTTTTCAGTGCGCGATAACGTTACGTCTAATAGCCGCCTCGATCAAAACAGCGCTTTTGCTACTAATGGAAGTAAAGAAATAACTATCAGCCCGACTATTTCATATTATATCAGCAACCGGATAAATATAAAATTGTATTTTGACCAACGACGGGTAAATCCTTACATTTCATCATCGCCACCAACAGTTGATACACGGGCGGGAGTGCAGGTGCGTATTTCGCTATCGCAATAGAAATCTAATCAATCTATAAGTTTGTATGCGGCAAAATTCGTTTTAATATTGCGGAAATTCACGCATAATCATTGAGAGTAATTCTTAAAATAAGAATTCATTGGGGCCGAGCTAATAGCCCTTATTCCTTTTAAAATTATAATTCAACTTCCTTTTTAGACCTGTAATATCAAATATGACTCGGAGGTTTTTTGTTGCAACAAAAAACCCGGGGGTAATCACGCCCCGGGTTAAGTTATCAACAAGCATACAAAAAAACTATTTTACTTTTTTGAACATAATTATATATCCACAAACATTTTTCTTTTTTTCTTTATTTACCTGTACAGGTTTTATTATATGGTATTCAGTAAATTGAGGAATGTAAGAATAACTTATAATATTACTCTGCACTCCACCTCCGTAATTTTTTTTATACACCACCTGCTTTTCGTTATAATCATACATTCTCAATTCATATAATTTTGAAGTCATATCCCCCAGGAAAACAAACTGGTACCAGCTTCCTTGTGTCAGCGGTACTATTACAGGCATTTCATATTCACTTTCCATAGTCATCGTAGCTTCTCTCACTACTACGAAACCTTGTTTAATCAGGCCAGCCTTTAAACTATCAGCTTCTCTTCTTAAAGTAGAATCAAAACATGAAACCTGTCGGATAACATCCTGTCCAACTACATTAAACTGCAGGGTTAGTAAAAACAAAATCAATATGGGATTTTTCAAAAAGTTTTTCATGGAGATAACTAAGGGAATCGGATAAACAATATTACAAAAAAAACCTGATTCTATAAAGTAAAGAGCACATTTTTTAATGTAAAATGTGACCTCGGATTAACTTTGCCAAACATCTTACTATATAATTAACGTATCGCTTCAAAATTTGTTGCAGAAATTACAAATTACGGTGAAAAAATATTCCGTTTGCCTGGGATGTACATGTGATTTCAAGCTCATTTATGCACACATTAGGGAGAACTGACGCACAATATAAAATAGCTCCCGCTATATCTTCTGCCGAAAGAGGAGTGAATCCATCGTAAACTTTTGAGGCTTTATCTGCATCTCCCTTAAACCTAACCAGGCCAAATTCCGTTTCAGCAGCACCTGGTTTTATGTTCGTTACCTTTATTTGGTGTCTCAGCAGGTC
>JBEPVC010000068.1:0-8984 GCA_041691235.1 Chitinophagaceae bacterium | reverse complement strand
TTGATTTTGGTATTATGTATTGCAATTACAAGTTGCCAGAAATTGACGCGGCCTGTCTTAGGTGATTATCCGAAAGATCCGCCGACCCCTCCCTATAATGCTCAAAAAAGTTCATTTTCTTTCGAAAATAATACGACTGATGATGGTGAAGATAAGCTGACTTCAATTTCATCAAACATTTCATATGTTGCAGGTGTAACAGGCCAGGCAATGAAAGTAGGTTCTTTAGGATATCTTGTTTTTCCTCTCACCGATACGATAACAGACGCCAATGGATTCGTAAGTATTCCAAAAGATACTTTATCAAATTTGGGAAGCTTTACCATTGCTTTTTGGATGGATGGACTAGGTGATGTAGGTGGAGGCGGACCTATTCAAACCGGGGCACAAGGAATATTTGCTATTTCAGATAAGGATCAATTCTGGGGAAACATTGAAATATTCCTTGAGAATTATAAGGATGCCACTAATGCTGATGCGGTTTGGATGAAAATTCACATGTTTAACGTAAATTCTACACTTCCAGGCGGGGGAGAAGTTTGGACAGATGATGACAATATGAAATTAAAAGATGTCCTGAATAAGTGGACACATATTGCCATAACCTATGATGCTTCTACTTCAACACTAAATGTGTATAAAGATGGAGCGGCGACCGACTCAAAAGTAATTGACGGAGGAAATTATGGCAAAATAAAATTCAGTGGTGTGTCAGGAATGGTAATTGGGAGCTATGCATTTCAAACTAACCCAAGCTTAACAAATCACGGCCCTGAAAGCTGGGCCCAATCATTTAATGGTTCTCTGGATCAATTCCATCTTTATAATAAATCTTTAAGCGCTTCAGAAGTAATGGATTTGTTTACTTCAAAGCAATAATTAAATAATGTTTCATTAAGAATGAAGGCTGCAAATATTTTGCAGCCTTTTTTATAAATTTTAGATCGCTAAATTTCATAAATTTGGTATTCTTCTTCGTTATCAAAAGAATCTAAATCTTGCGGTTTGTTTTAATAAAATAAAGCAGCCTGTAATATCACGCTGGTATTATTCTGAAAAAATGATCATGCCCGATAAAAGAAAACCGGTTTTTTTTCTGCTTGTGCTATTTCTATTCTGTGTATCCTGTCACAATGATAAAATGTTTTCCAGCCTGACTGCTTCCAAGACCCATATTGATTTTGCAAATAACTTAGAAAAGAAAGATCTCTTTGGTATTCTTTATTATTTGTATTACTACAATGGCGGCGGTGTTGCAATCGGCGACATCAATAATGATGGCTTGCCGGATATTTATTTTACCGCCAACAGCTATGGGCATAATAAATTGTATTTAAACAAAGGAAATTTTGAATTCGAAGACATTACGGATAGGGCAGGTGTAGCAGGAACATCTGATTGGTGCAGTGGTGTAACAATGGCCGATGTAAATGGTGACGGGCTTTTAGATATTTATGTTTGCGCTGTTGCCAATCATCACGGGTTAAAGGGCTGTAATGAGTTATTTATTAATAATGGCAACAATACATTTACTGAAAGCGCTGCAAAATATGGATTAGATTTTTCGGGCTTTAGCACGCAGGCTGCATTCTTTGATTATGATCATGATGGTGATTTGGACTGTTATCTTTTGAATCAATCGCATTATCCAAATCAAAACATTGTTGATACGAGTAATCGCAGAAAGGTTGATCTTTATTCAGGTGACAGGTTATACCGCAACGATATGAATACTTCATCCAAAAAATTTACGGACGTATCTGCGCAGGCCGGAATCTATCAGAGTAGCCTGGGCTATGGATTGGGATTGGCTGTCGCAGATATAAATAATGATGGCTGGGATGATCTTTATATCGGCAATGATTTTCATGAGAACGATTATTATTATGTGAATAATGGTAACGGAACTTTTACCGAAAGTGGTTCAAAATATTTTGATCATTACAGCCGCTTCAGCATGGGCAATGATGTAGCGGATTATAATAACGATGGGCAATTAGATGTTGTAACTGTTGATATGCTTCCACAGGATGAGAAAGTTTTAAAAACCTATGGCAGTGATGAGAACCCTGATATTTATAATTTTAAAATTATAAAAAACGGGTACCAATATCAATATTCAAAAAATTGCCTGCAACGTAATAACGGCAATGGAAGCAGCTTTAGCGAGACAAGCTTGTTAAGCGGTGTATCTGCAACAGATTGGAGCTGGAGCCCGCTCTTCGCGGATTTTGATAATGATGGAAATAAGGATTTGTTTATATCAAGCGGTATCGTGAAACGCCCGGTGGATTTGGATTATGTTCGTTTTATTTCAGATCTATATATGCATAAGGCACTCAATAGTTCTGATAAATATGATGATATGGCATTGGAGAAAATGCCGGATGGAAGTTCTCATCCCTTCTTGTACAAGGGCGATGGAAATCTTTCTTTTAAAGATGTATCCGGTGATTGGGGAACAGGTGCAATGAAAGGATATTATAACGGTGCCGCATACGCGGATTTGGATAATGATGGCAAGCTTGATCTTGTCATAAACTCATTAAATGCACCGGCGGTAATTTTAAAAAACAATGCTGCGAAGAAAAATTATATTTCAATTGCATTCAAGGGAAATGACCTTAATACATTTGGCCTAGGATGCAAAGCATATATTTTTCAAAAAGGAAAATCCGATAGCCATCGGATGCAATACGAGCAACTGATGCTTACAAGGGGCTTTCAATCTTCCTCAGATACCCGCTTGCATTTTGGATTAGGTACATCAGCTGTGATTGATAGTATTTTGGTCATTTGGCCAAACCAAAAATTCCAGGTTGTAAAAAATATTGCAGCAAATAAGCAATTAATATTTTATCAAAAAGACGCGACGGGTTTATTTAATTATAATGATTACTTCAAACCTGTTAAAACATTTTTTTCTGATATCAGTGATTCTATAAATATAAAGTGGAAACATAAAGAAGATGATTTTGATGATTTTAATGTGCAATATTTAATTCCGCATGAAGAATCAACGAGAGGGCCTAAAATTGCCGTGGGAGATGTAAATGGTGATGGCCTCGATGATTTTTATGCGTGTGGTGCAAAAGGGCAGGCTGGCGTATTGATGATTCAACAAAAGAATGGCTCGTTCAATTCTGCCGATACCGCGTTATTTAATAAAGATGCAAATTGCGAAGATGTTGATGCGTTATTTTTTGATGCTAACGGTGATGGCTACCCTGATTTATATGTTGTTAGTGGCGGCAATGAATATATCGGGAATAATAATTTTCTACTTGACAGGTTATATTTAAATGATGGCAAAGGAAATTTTACCAAGACGCTAAATTCTTTACCGCCAATATTTGAAAATAAATCCTGCGTCGCTGGTGCTGATGTTGACCATGATGGTGACATGGATATTTTCGTCGGAAACCTCGCTAACGCCGGCGCTTATGGTGTTCCGCAAACTTCATATTTATTGATTAATGATGGTAAAGGACATTTTACAATAGATGAAAACATACAGCTTTCAAATATTGGATTGGTTACTTCTGCTGCATTTTCTGACGTAAATAATGATGGCTGGAAAGATTTAATTGTTACGGGCGAATGGATGCCTCTTACAATTTTTATAAATAAGAAAGGGAAGTTTGAAAAAACTGAAGTTCCTAATTCGACCGGGCTGTGGCAATCACTTTTTATTGATGATGTAAATGACGATGGACATCCGGATATACTTGCGGGTAACTGGGGCTGGAACAATAAATTCTGGAGCGGCAAAGATGGCCCCGTGAGATTGTATGTGGGAGATTTTGATTTGAATGGTAAAACAGATCATTTGCTCTCATACACAAAAGATGGAGTTGAATATCCTTTCCTGGCGAAAGATGAAGTAGAAAGAGAATTGCCTTTATTAAAAAAGCATTATTTGCTTTATGGAGATTATGCAGGTGTTCAAATGAAAGATGTATTTTATGGATGGATTGATACTATAAAGCCTTTAATGGCAGAGCGTTTGGGCTCAGCAGTTTTTTACAACGATGGCAAAGGGAATTTTACAATCAAGGATTTGCCTGCGGCACTTCAGTTGTCTCCGGTTTTTTCTTTTCAAAAAATTGGAATCGGTACGATGAATAAAGATACATACATAACGGGCGGTAATTTTTTTGATGTTATACCTTATGAAGGAAGATATGATGCACAGCCACTGGCATTGTTCAACAGCAATAAAAATGATTCAATAAATTATTTGCCCGATCCGGGTTTGGCACAAGTTAAAGGGCAAATAAGAGATATTAAATGGATTCATACCGCGAAATACGGAGATGTTTTAATGATTGCAAGAAATAATGAAAGCATATTATTTCTTGCAGGAAAAAATAAAAAAAGTTAATCTATGAATCGCCTGATTGCAATAAATGTTTTTTTAATTATAGCCATAAGCGGCTGCAGTAAAAAATCTACATCCCCGCCGCCGCAACCGCCTGCTCCGCCTTCATTCAGTAATACTTCAATAACCATAAACGGGCAGGTAGTAAGTTCTGAAATTTATAATATTAATAAGCTTCCCGTAATTAAATTTATTTTTTCAACCCCGATTGATCAAAATAGTGTAAGCAGCGCTTTTTCGTTTACGGGTACCGGTAGTACATCAATTCCACTTAATGCAACTTATGAAAATAATGATGCAACAGTTATTATACAGCCATCAGCTGCATTGAGTAATCTTGCCAAATATACCGTAAGCGTTTCAACTACTTTAAAGTCTAAAGCCGGTGGCAAATTACAGGCTGCTGCAAGCTTAAATTTTATAACTCAAATTGATTCAACTGATAAATTTCCGCGCATTTCTGATAATGCATTACTTGATTTAATTCAGCAGCAAACCTTTAAATATTTTTGGGATTTCGGGCATCCTGTTTCGGCAATGGCAAGAGAAAGAAATAATGGAGATAACAATGTGGTAACGACCGGAGGTACCGGGTTTGGTGTAATGGGTTCTATTGCAGCAGTCAGCAGGAATTTTATTACACGTACCCAAGGATTACAACATGTAGATTCTATTGTAAATTTTCTTTTGACTAAATGCACCCGGTATCATGGAGTTTTTTCACATTGGATCAATGGGACTACAGGCGCGACAGTTCCGTTCAGCTCCAATGATGATGGCGGCGATTTGGTAGAAACATCTTTGTTAATGCAGGGGCTGTTATGTGCACGTCAATATTTTAATACTGCTGATGCCAATGAAACAGCTCTTCGAAATAATATAAATATTTTATGGGATGGAATTGAATGGAGCTGGTACCGACAAGGCGGTCAAAATGTTTTGTATTGGCATTGGAGCCCCAACTATGGTTTTCAAATTAATCAGCAGATAGGTGGATGGGATGAGGCATTAATTGTTTACGCTCTCGCTGCTTCTTCTAATACTGATTCTATTCCAAAAATTGTTTATGATAATGGATGGGCTTTAAATGGCGGAATTAAAAATGGTGCAACCTATTATGGCGTACAATTGCCATTAGGTCCTCGTCTTGGCGGACCTTTATTCTTTTCTCATTATTCTTTTTTAGGAATAAATCCTACTGATCTGACTGATGCTTATGCAAATTATTCTACGCAGAATACTAACCACAGCTCAATTAATTATAATTACTGTGTTGCTAATCCAAATAATTTTTATGGATATAGTAATCTATGTTGGGGGCTTACTGCAAGTGATGACGACATCTCGGGTTATGACGCACATGCGCCGGACAATGACGATGGAGTAATCACTCCTTCTGCTGCAATTTCGTCATTAGTTTATACGCCAACCGGATCAATGAATGCATTAAAGTTTTTCTATTATACATTGGGCGATAAGTTATGGAAAGACTACGGATTTGTTGACGCATTTAATCTTAAAAATTTGTGGTTTGCAAATTCATTCCTCGCAATTGACCAGGGCCCGCAAATTGTGATGATAGAAAATTACCGCAGCAAATTATTATGGAATTTATTTATGAGTTGCCCTGAAATAAAAAGAGGAATGAAGCAGTTAGGATTTCAAAGCCCGAATTTGTAACTGAAGAGATGGATAAAAATATTTTTAAAATAATTCATCTTAAAATCTATAATCGATTATCGTAAATTTTATGAGGAACTTTTTAATTTTTTCTTGTTTATTTATATCTGCATGTAACTATCTTTCAAAAGATAAAACCCCGCCTGAAAAATCAAAAACACAAAAAATTAATTTAATAGACGCACTCGGAAGTGTTTCGGTTTTATTGCCTGTTCGCTACGACACTACATTTACGTGGATTCATTATTCTGATTGTGGCCAGCCTTGTGAAAAAAGAAAGTATAGGTTTCAGCCCAAAGATTTACCTGTCAATCCTGAAACGGGATACTTTTATAAAATACCAAGTGACGCTATTGAGCAATTCACCATCGTTCATAACCCTTACATTCCTGTAAACGACAGTGACAATACCGACGATCAGAATTTTATTTATTCCTTTCACGATCATAAAAAATATGAAATAAGGCAAAATCCAACTTTGCGTATAATCGCGGCGGATACTATTGAAAAAATCGGTGACAGGTATTTTTCAATTATTGTAATTGATAAGTATGACTCCGCTAAAAAACAGTATTCAAAAAAACTATTATCAACTACAACTATAAGAAGGGGTACTATCGATTTCAATTTTGAACTGCTTACCAAAAGAAATGATTCGCTGACAAAAAGCTTTATCGACTATGCGAAATATTATTTAAGAACTATCCGCATTGAAGCGGGGAGTTGATATTTTGCCGGCCCTAAAATTCGTTTTGTCTAAAGTTTTAAGCTGAATTTCTTCAATAAAATAAATAATGTTTTATCTTATGGATTAATCATCACTCAATGAAGCATTTCTAATGCTCTTGATCATTATGAAAAAAATAATTTTTCTTTTTGTACTCAATTATTTTGTACTCCAGGTTTCAGCACAAAATAAATTTATCAACGTTGATAGCTTAAAACGTCAACTCTCTCTTCATAAAAACGATACTGCCGAAGTTTCAGCTTTGTCGTCACTGGCTGACTATTATGGTTTCATCCAGTTTGATAGCAGTCTTTATTATGCGAGACAAACTATTGATCTTTCAAATAAAATAAATGATCAATACGGCAAGTATCTTGGATTGCGAAGCTTGTTTTTTGCTTTGAATTGCCAGGGCAATTATCCTAAAGCACTTGAGACTACTTTAGATATGTTAAGGGTAGCAACGCAAATACAAAATGATACAAACGTAACAATGGGCCCGCATTATTTTTTAGGAGTACTTAACAGGGAAATGAAGAATTTTCCAAATGCTATCTATGAATTTAACCAGGCAATACATCTGGAGGAAGCTGCAAAGCAGCCAATGTCGGAAATGTTTTTCGCATATTCTAATTTGGCTATTATTTATCAGGCTGAAAAAAAACCTGATTCTGCGTTGTGGTATGCTCAAAAAGGTTATGATTTAGGACTGCAATCAAAAATTTTTGAAAAATATTTTTCTCTTGCAATAGCAGTATTAGGCAGCGTTCATCAGAAAATGGGTAATTATGATTTGGCAAAAAATTATTTTTTATCCGGAATTCAGCAAAGTAAAAGCTTCAACAATGTTTATTTTGAAACAAGAAATTATAACCTGCTTGCAAGTCTTTTTAGTAAAACCGGCCACCAGGATTCTTGTATTCACTATGCAGGTATCTCTCTTGGATTGTGTGAGCAACACAATTTCAGCGAATTTAAATTTGATGCCGCTTCGCTTCTCACACAGGCATATGACTTTCAACAGAAACCTGACAGCACACTTAAGTATATGAGGATTATGATCACAGCGAAAGACAGTGTGTTCAGTGAATCAAAAATACAACAGTTTCAAGAAGTTGTTTTTGATGAAAAGCAACATGAGCAGGAAATAAATGCTGCTAATGAACGATACCGAAACCAGGTGAAGCTTTATTCATTGCTAATTGCATTGGCGGTGCTGTTAGCTGTAGGGTTTATCCTTTATCGCAACAATAAACAAAAGCAAAAAGCTAATAAAAAAATTGAAAAAGCCTATGGTGAACTCAAATCAACCCAGGCGCAACTTATACAATCAGAAAAAATGGCTTCGCTTGGCGAGCTTACTGCGGGCATCGCACATGAAATACAAAACCCCTTAAACTTTGTAAATAATTTTTCAGATGTGAATAAAGAATTAGTTGATGAATTGCAAAGTGAATTGAGAGCGGGGAACGTAGATGATGCAATTGCAATTTCAAATGATATAAGAGACAATGAAGAAAAAATAAATCATCATGGCAAGCGCGCTGATGGCATTGTAAAAGGAATGCTGCAACATTCACGAAGCAGTACGGGACAAAAAGAACGAACTGATATTAATGCTTTGGCAGATGAGTATTTAAGATTGAGTTATCACGGGCTAAAAGCAAAAGACAAAGATTTTAATGTTGACTACAAAACGAATTTTGATAAAAGTATCGACAAGATAAATATTGTTCCACAGGATATCGGAAGAGTATTGTTGAATTTATACAACAATGCATTTTATGCTGTGAATGAAAAAAAGAAATTGAATATTGAGGGATATGAGCCAACAGTTTCAGTAGCTACAAAAAAAATGGGTAATGTGGTTTTACTAACGGTAACGGATAATGGTAATGGCATTCCACAAAACATAGTTGATAAAATATTTCAGCCTTTTTTTACAACAAAACCAACAGGACAAGGAACAGGATTAGGTTTGAGTTTGAGCTATGATATTATTAAAGCGCATGGTGGAGAAATAAAAGTGGAAACAAAGGAAGGTGAAGGAAGTGTATTCACAATTCAATTACCATCATAATGAAAGTTACTTTTTATATAATATCATTATCGTTTCTGTTTTTCAGTCATACTGTTATTGCTCAGCAAAAAGATGATACAGCAGAAGTAAATGCATTAGTATTATTAAGCGTTCAG
>JBEPVC010000067.1:0-9111 GCA_041691235.1 Chitinophagaceae bacterium | reverse complement strand
AGAATCTTTTATTTAAAGACTGTCTTATATGAACAAACTATTAACATTTTTGTTTTTTATCTAAAATTTAAAATTAGGTATACTACTTAAATACATGTTTACAAAGCATTTAATAGCCTTATATGAATTACTACCCCAAGTCCTATTTAGCTTGGTGCCTGCTTTTCAAAACGTCAACTACCGCATCCAGTGACAAATTTTTCGCCTGTAATAAAATCATAAAATGAAACAATAAATCAGCTGCTTCATTCACAAAAAGTTTCTTATTATCATCCTTAGATTCGATTATTAATTCGATTGCTTCCTCTCCTACTTTTTGGGCAATAGCATTGAGACCATTCTTAAATAACGTAGATGTATATGAACCGGAAACCGGATGCTTTTTTCTGCCAATAATTATTTTTTCAAGAGTCCGCAAAAAATCATCAGAAGTATTTTCTTCATTGAAACATGTTTCAGCACCGGTATGACAAACATTTCCATCGGGTTTTGCTTTTATAAGCAAGGTATCAAAATCACAATCTGTTTTTATATCGATAAGATGCAGATAATTTTTGCTTGTTTCGCCTTTTACCCACAAACGCTGCTTGCTGCGGCTAAAAAAAGTTACAAGTCCTGAGCGCACAGTTTCTTGTAAAGCTTCCAAATTCATAAATCCAAGCATTAAAATTACATTAGTAGCTGAATCCTGCACAATTGCAGGAATGGTTGCCGAACTGGATTTTGAAAAATCAATTCTCTTAATTAATTCCGAATAATTTTTTGTCATAATCTTACAATAACATTTTTTTCAAATAAAAATTGTTTGAGAGTTGGTATCTCTATTTCGCTAAAGTGAAAAACACTCGCCGCTAAAGCGGCGTCTGCATTTGCTTTTTCAAAAACACCTGCAAAATGTTGCATAGTGCCTGCGCCACCGGAAGCAATAACCGGCACCGTGAAATTTGCTGAGAACATTGCCGTTATATCTTCTGCAAAGCCTCTTTTAGTTCCGTCGTTATTCATAGAAGTAAGTAAAATTTCCCCAGCGCCTAAATCAACTCCCTCTTTTGCCCATTCGTAGGCTTTCGCGCCCGTATTTAATCTTCCGCCATTTAAATAAACATACCAGTCACTATCTTCTTTCTTAGTATCTATTGCTAATACCACGCATTGACTTCCAAATTCTTTCGTCATTTCGGCAATAAGCTTTGGATTTTTAAATGCGGCGGAATTAAGCGAAATTTTATCCGCACCATTTTGCAATAATTCATACGCATCATCAACGGATGCAATGCCACCGCCCACTGTAAATGGAATGTTGATTGCAGCAGCAACTTTTTTTACCAGTTCAACAAGTGTTTTTCTTTTTTCAATCGTTGCGGTAATATCCAGAAATACAAGTTCGTCTGCGCCTTGCCGTGAGTAATACATGGCAAGCTCAACAGGATCACCTGCATCACGGATATTTACAAAATTGACACCCTTTACAGTTCTGCCGTTGTTGATATCGAGACATGGTATTATTCTTTTGGCCAGCATTCATTAATCTTTTAAAAAATCTTTCATTTGCGTTAAAGTTATTTTGCCTTCATAAAAAGCTTTACCGATAATAACGCCCTTACATCCCAAATCTTTCAACAAAAGCAAATCATCATAGCCTGAAATACCACCGCTCGCTATAAGATGTAATGATGGAAATCTCTGTAAAATTTCCTGGTACAACGCTGTGGCAGGGCCCTGCATCATTCCATCTTTTGAAATATCAGTACAAAAAATTTGATCTATGCCAATCACTCTTAAACCCTCTATAAAATCAAAAAGATCAACATCGGTCTCTTCTTTCCACCCATGTATTTTTATTTTTTTATTAAGAACATCGGCACCGGGTAAAAATTTTTCAGCTCCGAAATCAATAACCCACTGAGTAAACAAATCGGGTCTTTTTACAATTACGCTTCCGGCGTTTATCATTGATGCACCAGCACTAAAAACCAATTTTATATCATCAGTGGTCTTTATTCCACCGCCAAAATCTATCATTAATGAAGTGCTCGCTGCAATATTTTCCAGCGTTTTTAAATTCTTTAATCCTTCTCCGTTTGCCCCGTTCAAATCCACAATATGCAAACGCTTCAAGCCCGCAATTTCGAAATCTTTGGCAACTTCTACCGGATTATCATTGTAAATAATTTCTTTTGAAAAATCTCCCTTGGCTAATCGTACACATTTGCCATCAATAATATCAATTGCAGGTATCAACTCCATCTATGAAATTTTTAAAAAGTTTGAAATTATTTGAATACCTGCGTCTGCAGATTTCTCTGAGTGAAACTGAACTCCATAGAAATTATTTTTATGCAGGGCTGCGCTAAAAGGCACTATATAGTCAGTAGTAGCAATTGTTTGCGCACTTAACTCGGCGTAATAACTGTGAACGTAATAAACAAATGAATTTTCATTAAGTCCCCCAAACAAAGGAGAAGCAAGACTATGAATAGTATTCCAACCCATATGTGGAACTTTATAAGAATTCTCTTCCTTCAAATCTGTTTTAAATTTCTTTACTGCCACATCAAAAATTCCAAGGCATTTTGTTTTTCCTTCTTCACTTTCATTACAAAGTAATTGCAGTCCCAGGCAAATACCCAGCACAGGTTGCGTTAGTGAAATAATGATTTTATCAAGCCCGGTTTTATACAAATATTCCATTGCTGAAGATGCATTGCCGACACCAGGGAAAATTACTTTGTCTGCTGAAATTATTTTCGAATGATCGTCAGTTACAATTGCGTCTATTCCTAAGCGTTGTAATGCATACAAAACGCTTTGAACATTTCCGGCATTATATTTTATAATGGCAACATTCATAAAATTCCTTTGGTAGTCGGCAATGAATTATTTAATGGATCTCTTTTTATTGCCATTTTTACCGACCTGGCAAATGCTTTAAAAATTGCTTCAATTTTATGATGCTCATTTATGCCTTCTGCCTTAATATTTAAATTACATTTTGCAGCCTCGCTAAACGATTTAAAAAAATGATAAAACATTTCTGTGGGCACATCACCGATTTTTTCTCTCTTGAATTCAGCTTCCCAAACAAGCCAGCTTCTTCCGCCAAAGTCTATTGCAACCTGCGCCAGGCAATCATCCATCGGAAGCAAAAAACCATATCTTTCTATTCCTCGTTTATCGCCTAAAGCAAGTTGTATCGCTTCACCAAGGGCAATTGAAACGTCTTCAATGGTATGATGTTCGTCAATATACAAATCACCATTGCAACTGATTGAAATATTTATTCCTGAATGTTTCGCAACTTGTTCCAGCATGTGATTAAAAAATCCTAGCCCGGTTTCAATCTTTGCCTCGCCTGATCCATCAAGGTTTAATTCTATTTCGATTTTCGTTTCATTTGTATTTCGCACATGAAAAATTTTCCTGCGCGGTCTTCGCAAAAACTCATAAATATCTTTCCAATTCGGAGTTTCAACTGCAATAGTATTTGCAAGCTCTTTTGAAGTATCTGAAAGTTCTTCAATACCCAAATCATTATGAACGTTTAGCCAAAACGCTTTACAGTCGAGATTTTCAGCAAGCTTCACATCGGTTAACCTGTCCCCTATTACAAAAGAATTTTTTATGTCATAGTTTTCATTATTTATATAAGCCTTTAGCATTCCCGTTCCGGGTTTACGTGTAGGTTTATTCTCGTACGGAAATGAACGGTCAATACATATTTCCGAAAAAATAATTCCTTCGTTTTCCAACGATCTTAAAATAAAATGTTGAATCGGCCAGAAAGAATCCTCGGGAAAGCTTGCAGTACCCAACCCATCCTGGTTTGTAACCATCACCAATTCATAATCCAATTCCTCAACAATTTTCGTGAGATATTCAAACATGTGCGGATAAAACTCAAGCTTTGAAAAAGCATCTAACTGGTAGGTTGGTGGTGCTTCTTTTATCAATGTACCATCACGATCAATAAATAAAACTTTTTTAGCCATTCGGGTATTTTTTTAGAGATTCAATAAGCATTTTATTTTCTCCTGGAGTTCCTACAGTTATTCTTACACAATTTTCGCATAACCTTTCTTTGCTCCTGTTTCTAACAATAATTTTATTCGCTGTTAGATAATTGTACAATTCATCAGCGCTAACCGTTTTTATTAAAATAAAATTTGCGTCAGTCGGATAAATCTTTTTAATAAAATTGAATTGACCTAATTGACCTAAAAGTTTCACGCGTTCTGAAACAGTATTTTTAATATTTTCATTTACCTGGTCTATATTCTTCAAAGCCATAATGCCAAGTTCCTGGGACGACTTGTTTATATTGTAAGGAGGTTTTACTTTATTAAAAAGATCAATAATTTTTTCGGAAGAGAATCCAAGTCCAAGTCTCAGCGCCGCAAGTCCCCACGCTTTTGAAAAGGTTTGCATTACCAGCAAATTTTCATATTCAGCAAGCTCTTGTAAAAATGTTTTTTGTCTGGAATAATTAATATATGCTTCATCAATAATCACAATACCATCAAAGTTATTAAGCAACATTTCTATATCTGTACGGCTCATATTATTCCCGGTTGGATTATTCGGTGAACAAACAAAAAGCAATTTTGTGTTATCATCCATTGCAGAAAAAATACCTTCAGTATCCAATTGAAAATCAGTTGTCAGACTAACTTCTTTTATTTTGACATTGTTTATGTCTGCGCAAACTTTATACATTCCATAAGTTGGCGGGCAAATAATTACATTGTCTTTGGCGGGCTCGCAAAAAATGCGAAAAGCCAAATCAATCACTTCATCGCTTCCATTTCCAATAAAAATATTTTGTGAAGGAATACCTTTAATTTTTGATATTTCTTTTTTTAATTCTAATTGCAATGGATCAGGATAACGATTAAAATCCTGGTCTAACGGTGAACCGTAACTGTTTTCATTAGCATCCAGGAAAACTGCTGCATCACCTGCATATTCTGTGCGTGCAGAAGAATAAGCCTTCAGGTTTTTTATATTTTCTCTGACCAGTTTATCAAGATTAAAATTCTTCATTCCATTATTTTTTTATGCGCACGCTTATAGCATTTTTATGTGCATCAAGGCCTTCTGCTTCTGCCATTACCGCAACGGTAGCTCCAATATTTTTAATTCCTTTTTTATTTATTGATTGAAAAGTGATTTTCTTAACAAAGCTGTCAACTGAAACACCGCTCTGCGTTTTGGCTGTGCCGTTAGTTGGCAATGAATGATTTGTTCCGGAAGCGTAGTCTCCAGCGCTTTCGGGAGAGTAGTTCCCGAGAAACACACTCCCCGCGTTTTTTACTCGCTTTGCAATCTTTTTTGATTTTTTTGAAGCAATAATTAAATGCTCCGGGGCATATTCGTTTAGAAAATTAAAAGCTTCCTTTACTTTATCAAATACCAGGAACCTGCTATTAAAAAGACTTCTGTCAACAACATCTTTGCGAGGCAGCAATCGCGTTTGCTTGTTAAGCTGCTTAATCACTTTTAAAATGATCTTTTTATTTTCTGCAACTAATACCACCTGGCTATCTGCTCCATGTTCTGCCTGGCTTAGCAAATCTGCTGCAACAAATTTCGGAACACAGGTTCTATCTGCATAAACAGCCAGCTCACTTGGGCCTGCAAGCATATCAATTGCTACGTTCTTAAGACTTACTAATTTTTTTGCGCAAGTCACAAACTGGTTTCCGGGACCAAATATCTTATCTACTTTTTTTATGCTTTCGGTACCAAAAGCCATAGCACCGATTGCCTGCGCACCGCCCAATTTATAAATCTTATCAATATCCATGAGCTGAGCTACAAAAAGAATTACCGGGTTTATTTGTCCATCTTCGTTTGCGGGTGTACAAACAATTATATTGCTACAACCGGCTATGCGTGCAGGAATTGCAAGCATTAGCAAAGTTGAAAATAAAGAAGCACTGCCTCCGGGAATGTACAACCCAACATTCTCAATAGCTATGCTTTTCCGCCAACATACAACGCCCGGCATTGTTTTTATTTCTTTAGTTTTTTCTTTTTGAATTCTATGAAATTTTTCAATGTTCTTTTTTGCGGTAGCAATGGCTTTTTTTAAATCTTCGTCAATTGAAGCTACAGCCGATGAAATTTCTTGTGGTGTTACCAATAAATTGTCAGGCGCATATCCATCAAATTGAAAAGAATAATTTTTTAACGCTTCATCACCGTTTTGCCTGACTGTTTCCAAAATTTCAGAAACAGTTAATACAAGTTCAGCGGCTTCCATATTCGGCCTTTGTATTAGTTCGGGCCATGTGTCCCTGGCAGGATTAATAATAATTGAGTTCATTGTATATTTTTTAAAGAATCATCTTTTCAATTGGCACAACAAGAATTCCCTGCGCTCCAAATGACTTAAGCTTTTCAATAATTTCCCAAAAATCACTTTCATTTACCACGCTATGTACACTACTCCATCCTTCTTCAACAAGAGGAACAATGGTAGGGCTTTTCATACCGGGCAAAACAGACGCTATATTTTTCAATTGATAATTTGGCGCGTTTAATAAAATGTATTTATTATTTTTTGCAGTCTTTACTGCATTAATCCGCATTATCAATTTGTCTAAAATCTCTGTATTTTCTTTTGACAAGTTCTTATTTGTTATTAAAACCGCTTCAGAATCAAGAACCACCTCAACTTCTTTTAATCCATTTGTAAAAAGCGTGCTTCCACTGCTTACCAGGTCGCAAATGGCATCTGCAAGCCCAATGCCCGGTGCTATTTCAACGGATCCACTTATTTCATGTATTTCGGCACTCACTTTTTTTTGTGTAAGAAAATTTTTCAATAGTGTTGTATAAGAAGTTGCAATTTTTAAATTTTGCAAATCTGAAACACTTTTATATTCCATATTCTTTTGTACCGCAATGCTTAACCTGCAACGGCCGAAGCCTAATTTATTTATAACATTAATGTCTTTATTTTTTTCATAAACAACATTCTCGCCAACAAAACCAATGTCGGCAACACCATCGTAAACATATTGAGGAATATCATCGTCACGTAAAAAATAAATTTCTACCGGAAAATTAAAAGCGGTCGCTTTCAACTGGCGATTGCCATTATTTATTTCTATGCCACATTCTTTTAAAAGCTGCATTGAGCTATCATAAAGCCTGCCCGATTTTTGAACCGCTATCTTAAGCATCACTTATTTTTTTAAATTGAAAAGGGCTCACTTTTCAGTAAGCCCTTTTTGAAATATATGTTTATCACATAACAATCAACATAGCTTACCCTTCGGTAAAAAATGATGATGGTGTATGTGGATTGATTGTTTCATTATTAACGCAAAGTAAAGGATGAAAATTTATTGTAACAAAAAAAGTTTTGTGAGGCCTCACCCCAACCCCCTCTCCTTTGGAGAGGGACGTGGTTTATTAAAATGGCTGAACTCCAACTCCAATGCCATTTAAATGACTAAAAATAATTTTTCCATTATCAAATTTTACTCCCTCTGCGATATCTTCAGCGAGTAAAAGCGGGCCATCCATATCAACATAATCCAGCAGCGGCAACAGTTGCGCAATAGCCGAAGTTCCTATTGAGCTTTCATTCATGCAGCCAACCATTACTTTCATATTAAGCTCGCGGGCTTTCGAAATCATGCGCAAGGCCGGTGTAATTCCGCTACACTTTGTGAGCTTAATATTTATACCATGAAAATATCTATTGCATTTTTCAACATCATTTTCTACAACACAACTTTCATCAGCAATTAATGGAAGTGGTGAATTTTCAAATAAAAATTTCATGCCTTCCCAATCATCTTTTGCCAGTGGCTGCTCAATAAATTCAACACCAAGATTTTTAAAAATATTTATTTTCTCTAATGCTTCTTTCGGCTGCCATGCTGCATTTGCATCAATTCTAAAAATGGCAGAAGTGTGTTTCCTTAATGCGGTAATTATTTGTACATCTTCGCTCGTTCCTAATTTTATTTTATAAATTGGCCAGGTTTTTTCCTTTATTTTATCAATCATTTTTTCAATAGTATCAATACCGATAGTAATATCAGTTAGAGGATTTTTTGAAATATCCAGATTCCACAATTGATACAATTGTTTTTGTTTCATCTTTCCGTAAATATCCCAACCTGCCATATCCAAAGCGCAAACTAAAAATGGATTTTTTGGAAAAAGATGATGCAGGTAATGCCAATACCTGTCAGGTTGTGTAAACGAAAATTTCTCAATGAATTGCTTTTTCTCCTCGATATCCGCAATCATCTTATCTACAGGTATCTCATAATATTTTATTGCGGGCGCTTCACCATATCCTTTTATTCCAAAAAAATCAAGTTCAACTATCAAAGACGGCTGATGCGTTTTTGTACCTTTTGAAATTGTAAACGGATGTCTGAAAGGAAGATTAATTGATTTGTATTTTAAAATCATAAACCCCTGACCCCTAAAGGGGGACTTTGAATCCCGATCCCTAACTTTATGGAAAAGTATAAAGACAAGCCTTTAATGGATTTTTTTAAATTGTTAAGTGAATAGCCTCCCGAAACTGAACAGATCGTCTCTCAGATCCTCTTTAAAGTTCAGAAGCATTTATTTTTTTAATTAAATCTTTTAATTTTTCTACAACCTGCTCTGCACTCTTACAAACTTCATCATTTGTAAATCGAATTATTTTTAAATCCAATCCACTCATAAATTCGTCTCTAAGTTTATCATCATTTTTTATTTCTTCATTTTGGTGAATGTCGCCATCAATTTCAACTACAAGTTTTAATTTATGGCAATAGAAGTCTGCAATATATTGTGAAATCGGATGTTGTCTTTTGAATCTAAACTGTGTAAAGTTTTGTTTCAGTAAACTCCAAAAAAGTGATTCAGAAAGCGTAGGTTCATTTCTTAATTTTTTTGCATTTGCAAAAATAATAGGCGAGCTTTCATAAAACATACTTTTGTTCATAAACATTTTTTGGAGAGCCGTTGTTCCCCTTCAGGGGTTAGGGGTATTTCTTCCACTTTCATACACATATTTTTTTAAATCATTATTGAATTCGTCTTCCTTCAATAAATCTTCAAGTCTTATATGCATGCGGTAGTGCCAGAAATGAT